>JAQVOO010000044.1 GCA_028702575.1 Sphaerochaetaceae bacterium | reverse complement strand
CGGGTAACGGCACTAATTATACCACCAGCCTCGGTTACACCGAGATGTAAGGGATAATCCATTTTGGTTGCAATATCACGATAAGCACGATAGGTCACATCAGGATCAGTGTCCTTCAAGGAGACCACGGTATTGTAAAATCCCCATTTTTCAAACCAGTCAAGATAAGTTAAAGCTGTACTCACCATCCCCTCGGCATGATCACCTTGGCGTAAAGCATGAGGTAACGATCCCCCATTGAGTCCAATGCGAATAGCACTATTATGATCAGCACCACAGCGGACAATCTCTTCAACTTTCCATTTGGAACCAATATTGCCGGGATTTATCCGCACCTTATGAGCTCCACAGGCTAAAGCTTCCATAGCCAATTTCCAGTCGAAGTGGATATCGGCCACAACCGGTAGGGGAGATTCTTTACATATTCTAGTAAAGATAGCCTTCTCATCTCGGTTAGGATAACTAAAGCGAATAACACTACACCCCATCGTGGCATAAGTTCGCAAGGTAGTTAGCATCTGTTCAAATTGATCATTATCGGCTAGCAGTGCTAGTGGGGAGGACCACATCGTCTGGATTGCAACCGGATAAGCACTCCCTAGATGTAATGACCCCACGACTATATCTTTTGTATTTCTTCTTTCCATATCTCATCCTTATAACTGAACATCAGTCTACACGAATCAAGACAAAAGGAAAAGAATCTGTCTAGGGATACTTCACAACGAAGCCCCCATCAAAGGGGGCTTTACCGGGTTTGACTTCTGATCAGTAACTATTGCAATAACAACAATAAGAACACCAGCGTAAATAACGCAACTGTCTCAATAATTCCAATTACTATAAAATAGTTAGCGGTACCTTTTCCAGTTTCTGCCAAAGCATCTGAAGCTGCCGCGGCTGCTCGCCCTTGCATCCAAGCAGAAAGGCCAATAGCCAAGCCACCAAAAACACCTGCACAAAGAAGCAATAAAGAATCTTTTTCTGCAGCAGCAGCTGTATTAATAAAGTTCATCAGTAAAAAGCCATATATGGTCTGGGTCAAAGGGGCCCCAGAAAAAGCCACCATAATAAATGGCGCTGGTTTGCCATCTGCATAACATTTTTTCCAACCCCCCACAGCGGCTAGTGATGCTGCTCCCGTTCCTAAAACAGAACCGAGTGCGGCCAGTCCTAGTGCTGCAACAATTCCAATTAAACCAATACTATTCATACCATGCTCCTTATTGTTGTTCTTCTACAACGTTTTTGATGAAGTTTCAACCGTTTCTCTAAACGGATCGTAGGTAAAACCGGTCCACTCCATACCGAGCTGACCAGAAAATTCCAAAAGATTGAGTCGTACTCCATGTACAACTACCGATAAAAGGGCCATAACCAGATTCAATCCATGCCCAATAATCAATACCAAAACACCGGCAGGGAAAGCAAAACCTTGCAATAGCCCAGAGGCCATTCCGTTAAAACTCTGAGCGATTGCCAATGAAGCCATCCCCACTGCAAATAACCGAATGTAACTGATGATATTAGAAAATGCACTAATTGAATTCAAAAAAGTAGAAAACATATTAGCAGCGCCACCAGCTAATCCCTTCCAAAAAGAGATATTCGGACCTTGGGCTCCAAATAACACCACTAATAAAAATCCAGCACCAACTACCGCAGCTACCGCAGTTACCGGAACCGGTGTATTAATCACTAACATTAACACGAGGAAATATAAGGCATCGATCATAATCAACCAACCAAAATCGGCCACAGCACTCAAATCCTTTTGCCCAACTTTCCTATAAATATTCATCGCACAGGCTAAAGAGAGGTGCATAGTACCAATAATGAAGCACAGTTGCATCACCATGTCTTGAGTGGTCGTCGCCTCGAGACCAAATAATTCAGGATAGCTCGCCAATTGCGGTATAACCAACGATTGTAAGAAAGGTAAAGCTTCCAAAACAGCTTTACTCCCAAACCAAGTTCCAGTAATAGAACCCCAAGCGATGCTGGTGATACTCAGTACATATAACAAAAGTGTCGCGTTAGTCGCTTTCTTTTGCTTGATATGCATGCCAATACCGAAGATGAGGAAAATGAGGCCATAAGCTGCATCCCCGACAATCATGGCGAAGAAAATAGCAAAGAACATTAAAAACCACATACTTATATCAAATTCACGATAACCAGGAACAGTCCCAAGAATCTTAAATACCGGGTCAATGATGGCAATCCAGCGTTTATTTTCAACCAATGTCGGAGGTTGCTCCTCAGCTCCTGGGTCATCTAAAGCGTAAGCCCAGCGCTGCTCACTAGCTAATGTTTTAAAACTGTCAACGTCTTGTGTCGGAAGATACCCACTTAACCACACTACCGTATCATTTCCTTCCATTGCCACACTAACTTTCTCAAAACGCTCATCTTGTTCCAATAATGTTAGATGATGTTTGTAATCTGGCAGATAATTGGCACACGCTTGTAATTCATCTTTAATCGAGGCTAAACGTTTTACAGCGCTATTAATTTCAGCTTCCAACTCAGAAAGAGAATACTCGGGCAACTCAAGTTTCTGGGCCGAGATTGTTTGTGGTAACAAGCCATCAATGACTGCAATCATCACGTTTTTGCGATTGCTCGCTAAACGTATATAGTGTAGATCTGAATCAAGACGGGCTAAATCACCTTTACCAATCAAATAAAATCTTAATTCAACACCTTGAGCTTTAAGCTCTTGGATGCTGGAAGGTGAAAAGTCACCCCATGGACGGATCCGTTCAGACTCAATGAGCATTTTCTGACGTTGCTCTTCTATCTTTTTTTGTTGCTCAAACAACCAAACAACTCGAGCATGCATCTCTGCAAATTCACTATTTGAGAGAGCTTCTTGCGCAGTTGGTGTACCTGGTAACTCCTGCAATCGATTAATAATCCTTTGCATTTGTTGCTTCGACTGGTTGAGATCTTCTAATTTTTCGCTTCTGACTGGAATTTCATCGACATGGACAATTCCCGCTCTACGTAAAGCCTTCAAAGCTGAACGTTTCTCATAAGCGAGAACAACCAACGAAACTCTTTTCATGGGAACAATCATGCAACCACCCCTTCAGATACTTTTACCAATTTTTTCTTGGCAATCTTACCCCGCACCACTGCAGCCGTTTGTTGATCGCCAAGATAAATACCAATTTTGCGGATATTCTCTTTAGTTTCTGGAATTTTTACTTTTTCAAATAAATTAACCCGCTGACTTGTCGTACGTAATTCTCGCCCTAATAATTCAATTTGTTTCTCTAAGGTGGCAATCATAGCATCATACCGAGCAATTTCCCGCAAGGAGATGAGGCCAGTATCGACCCACAAGGGATACAAAGTAATATCATGGACGATATCTTTAAATTCTAATTCTTGAAAAATGGGAATAGCAACACCGGCAATATTGCCTCTACTGCGAACCACTTTATCGACTACGACTAATTTATCTAATTGTAGTTCTTCCGCAAAGACATTATTTTCATGAAACACAGCAACCCAATCTTGTAAATCTAACACAAGTTGTTTTTGCAAAGCACGTAGTTCTTGAACCTCTTGCTCAATTTGTCGGATTACCATCTGTAATTGTTGTTTTTTCAATTGCAGAGTAGGCAAATAGCGCTCAAATTGTTTCAATTGATCCTTTTGCTTCTTTTGTTCATTTTTCGTCAGTTTGACAGCAGCCATTCATAACTCCTTACGAAGCCTCTTTAGGCCAATGCTTCAAGACTAGTTCTGATCGCATTCCGGTCTCTTTTGGTTCAAAACAAGCAGCTAGGATTTCCCAGCCTAGATCTAATGCTTCTTCCAAAGGAATATTCACTGAAAGATCCATGAGACGGTTTTCGAACATCTCACCATATTTTATTAATTTATCATCCCACTCAGACATCTGGAATCCCATCGACTTCTTCTCAAGAGCCTCTGTATAGGCCGCATACAACTTAATCATCCCATCCATAAGAGCACGATGGTCATCACGAGTGTCACTATTAACTTGTTGTTTTAACCGTGAAAGCGAACCAAATGGTTCGATTCTACTATGTCGTAAATAAAATTGCCCCTCGGTGATATACCCGGTGTTATCGGGTACCGGATGAGTCACATCATCTCCGGGCATCGTTGTTACTGCTAAAATAGTAAGTGACCCCGCTCCTTCAAAGTCGACTGCCTTCTCATACCGAGCAGCTAAGGAGCTATATAAATCACCAGGATAACCCCGATTAGAAGGAACTTGTTCCATGGTAATCGCAATTTCTTTTAAGGCATCGGCAAAGTTCGTCATATCGGACAGTAATACCAACACCTTTTTACCATCGAGCGCAAAACGTTCAGCTACTGCTAACGAGATATCGGGAACTAGCAGACATTCAACAGTTGGATCACTGGCAGTGTGAACAAAGAAAATTGTGCGACTCATGGCCCCACTCTTCTCCAATGTATTTTTAAAATAGAGATAATCATCAAATTTTAAGCCCATTCCGCCCAGAATGATCAAATCAACTTCAGCTTGCATAGCAATGCGAGCTAAAACTTCATTATAGGGCTCACCAGAGACTGAAAATATTGGGAGTTTTTGGGACTCGACGAGTGTATTAAAGACATCGATCATCGGAATTCCGGTTCGGATCATATTTCGAGGAATAATGCGCTTAGCCGGATTAACAGCTGGTCCTCCAATTTCAATCAGATTTTCGGTCAATTCAGGACCATTGTCACGAGGCTTACCGGATCCGGTAAAAATACGTCCCAACAGATCATCAGAATAGGAAATTCGCATGGGAACTCCTAAAAAGCGCACTTTATCACCAGTAGAAATACCTCGTGCACCCGAAAATACCTGTAAAGAGACCTCTTCTCGATCTAACTTAATTACATTTGCTAATGATTCTCCATGAGCCGAGGTTACCATAGCCAGGTCGCCATTACGAATACCGGAAGCTCTAACAGTGATTACATTACCGGCAATAGAATCTATTTTCGTATATACTTTTTGCATACCAATTTCACCTACTTTACTTGCAGAATTTTAGCTGCTTTTCCTTCATATTCAACAAATTGCCCACCTACCAACTCTTCGATTTCATTTTTATACATTTCAAAACGTTCATCATTTCGTGCAACTGAGTTCCAGTCAACAAACTTCTGACGAATTTCGTTTATGGTAGACCGGGCTGTTTTTTTATCTTCTATCTGCAACTTCGCCCCGAGTATCTTAAATAAGACATCAAAAACTACCTGTTGACGCTCAATAGGGGCTGCAAAGTCAACATCATCAAAAGAGTTCTGCTGTAAATAAACTTGATCGAGCAACTCTCCTTTCAGGTAAATTATATAATCTTCAACGCTCGTCCCCTCTTCTCCAACAACCTTCATCATCTGACTGACTTCATGCCCATCAAAGAGGATACTGCGAGCATAATCGACCTTAGCCATATCGATGACGCTGGGATATTTCGACCAACTTTCAAGAGGATCAATTGCCGGATATTTGCGGGCATCCGAGCGCTCTCTAGAAAGACCATGGAAAGCTCCCACTACTTTTAATGTGGCTTGAGTAACAGGCTCTTCAAAGTTACCGCCAGCTGGGCTTACCGTACCACCAATAGTAACAGAACCTTTACTCCCATCGCGCAAAGTCACCACACCAGCCCGTTCATAGAAGCTGGCAATAACCGACTCCAAGTAAGCGGGGAAGGCTTCTTCACCCGGAATTTCTTCCAACCGGCCCGACATTTCACGCATCGCTTGAGCCCAACGGCTTGTCGAATCGGCTAATAAGAGAATATCGAGCCCCATCTGACGATAATATTCGGCAATAGTTACTGCAGTGTAGACGGAAGCTTCGCGGGCAGCTACTGGCATACTACTGGTATTACAAATGATAATGGTACGTTCCATCAAAGTTTTGCCGGTTTTGGGATCTATTAATTCTGGGAACTCCTTGAGCGTTTCAACAACTTCACCGGCACGTTCTCCACATGCGGCAATAATTACAATATCGACATCAGCATTGCGGCTTGTCATATGTTGCAAAACAGTCTTCCCTGCCCCAAAAGGACCTGGAATACAATAGGTTCCACCTTTTGCTACCGGTAAAAAAGTGTCGATAATTCTTATTTGGGTCACTAACGGTTCTTTGGGCTGCAACCGCTCTAGATACTGGGTAATAGGTCTTTTAATGGGCCAAGGAAACACCATTGATAGGCTTTGCTTATTGCCCTTACTATCTTTAATAACCGCTATTTCATCACGTACTGCGTAAGTTCCAGCAGGTTTAATGGATTCTACGGTCCAAGCACTGGGTGCTAAGTAAAAAGGGACCATAATGCGATGGGTAAAAATACCTTCGGGAACCGTACCTACGGTATCTGCGGGAAAGACCGAATCGCCCACTTTGACACGGGGAGTAAATTCCCATGATTTATCGGGAATTGGATTTAGATAGACACCACGTTGAAGGAAAAAGCCACATTCTATCGCTAGTTCAGGCAACGGGTTTTGCAATCCATCATATATTTGAGTCAGTAAACCAGGTCCAAGTTCAACACTGAGCATCAACCCAGAGAATTCGACCTCATCGCCAACGCTGATTCCGCCAGTCATCTCAAAGACCTGTAAAGAGGCTATTTTTCCAGAGATCCTGATAACCTCTGACTTCAAACGCTGGTCGCCAAGTAAGATGAACCCTACTTCGTTTTGTGAGACATCTCCGTCGAACTCGACTGTCACCATATTTCCATTAATACCGGTGACTCGTCCGCCTTTTTTTGCCATAACAATACTCCGTTTATATGCTCTTAATAATTGATTGTAAATTTGAGAACAATCGCTTGAACTCTGCATCCCCTTCTAAAGGCGTAAACAGAGATTTCCTTTCTAAAATACTTAATTGAATTGCGTATGTATACACCACCTCGGTGGTAAATATTTGCAGGTGGATTAACTCGGTTGCTTTTTGCCAGTATGCCCGCATAAGAATCAGTTCAGCTTCGAGAGGATTAGCAGCCTGCATGGCATCTTTCACAATGGCCTCTAACTGTCTATTTTTTGCAGTGTCGACCTTTTTTGAGTCAACTTTACGCTCCAATTTATTCATTCGTGCGTCATAGAGCGTTGCTTGTAATTGCTTAACGAACGTGTTCCAAGCCACAATATAGGGATGGCGGCTTGTCGAAGAACTGATAGTTCCATCAACAAAGGCTTGTACTGTTAAAAACTCCTTCCTACTAAGGGCTTGTTGGCAGAGAGCCAGGAATTGTTCACTGGTTATAGGAGGTGCATCATCGAAACGAAGCATCGGCAGTGATGCAATTAGATAATAATTAGACGCCACGGTACACCCCTCACTGCGCGTCTTTTGCTGGTAGCAAGATATCCTGAATTGCAGAATTTAGGAAAGGAGCCAACATACGCGCAATCTCTTCTTCACTAAAATCATAATAACTAGAGCCATCTTTAGCTTGAACACGAAAGCCTACCGCAACCGATTCAACAGGACGAATCTCTAACCCGCTCCTAATCTCTTTAGCCAGTTCATTGCGGAGGGTATCACCTAACTTGATAAAATCAGCTTTGTGCATCTCAACTGCAACAGCAGAGGGATCGACTAGACCACTCTTAATGACGCTGACAATGAGGGAGACTAACTCTGAAGCTGTCATCGCTTTACTCACTGTTTCTTCGAGTAGACGCTCAAAATGGGCATTGATACTTTTCTTTAAGGAGAGAATAACATCTCGGCCGGCTTGTGCAATAGCAGCTTTTGCACTCTGCTCCATAACACGAGCCTCTTTTTTGGCCTCTTCCTTTAATTTAGCAGCATCTCTGGCTCCGGAGCGGACCAATCCTTCAGCTTTTTCTTTCGCCTCAGAAATAATTATTGCGGCTTGCTTTTCGGCTTCGGCAATTCCATCCCTTTTTATCGAATCAACTAAATCCTGAATTTGTAGTTCCATGTGCAATCCTACCTTGTAAATATGGGCTAACTATATATGCTTCCCCTAAAAAATACAACCTTCGAAAAAATGTGAAAGTTTCACGATATTTCTGTTATAGGTCAATAACCCCGCTTTTTGCATCGCTGTAAACTCTCTAGAAAGTGAAGTCCTACTCACCCCTAACAACTGTGCTAAGCGTACTTTAGTAAGGGGCAAAACAATCTTTTGAGTTTGTTGTTTAGCCGATTCAGCTACCAAATATTGCGTTAGCCGCTGCCGTAATCCTTTTTGGCTCACGTGAGCCAATCGCTCATGAAGAACTGCTGTGTTTTCACTAATGATTTGTAAAAACTGTAGTAAAAATGGTGTGCTCATCGTACATAATTGCAATACTATTTTTGTATCAATACGGACAATTATCGACTCTTTGAGGCAGCTAACCGAATAGGGATAGAGGGCTTTACTCGAAAAGATAAGGTTGCCACCTACGACACTCTGGGGACCAAAAACTGCCACTGGAAAGATCTCCCCATCTTCATTGAGATTCTCAACAGCCAACATTCCAGAAACTACAATTTCAATAAAAGAGCAGACATCCCCCGCTGAATGTAACAATTTCTGGCTCTCTACGCGATAACAACGGAAGTGATTTGCCTCCAAGAAGGGGCGAATCTCTTGTTTTGTCAGGGAGTTCGTCAATGTAATAGTATGCAAATCGACACTATTTAAGGGTAACCTTTCCATATCTTCTCCAAAGTGTGACCTATGTAACACTTTTATTCCTTCTTATCGCTTATCATACTTCCTTATAAGGAGTCAACTATGAAAAAACAATTACCGTCTTTATTGTTACGAATCGCCTTTTTAATCCTTTTTGTATTTCTCATTATCACCAAAAGGTTTCAGCTCTGGCTGATTATCTATATAGCAGGAGTTCTTCTTGCCCCTATTTTTGGCCGCATCTACTGTGGCTATGCCTGCACGATGAATACGGTCATGCGCCCAATCCAAAAATTCTCCCGCAAGCGAGGTATCCAAAAGCAAAAAGTGCCAACTTGGCTAGAAAGCCCCAAACTAGCGTATGCTGTCCTAATTCTTTCTCTAGCGACGATGTTACTCGGCAAACGAGTCCTTGGACGCGATATCCCCATCCTGTTGATTCTCTTTCTAACATCACTCGTGGTGACATTCTTTGTTAAAAGCACTGTCTGGCATAATGGATTGTGCCCTTACAGTGTCCTCCTCCGCATTGGCGGTCGATTTGCCAGGTATTCGCGCCAGGTTGACCCATCATCATGCGAACGAACCCAAAAGTGTATAAAAGTGTGTCCTTCAGGGGCCATAACCATGACAGGGATCGATAATAAAGCAATAATTGATCCGGCAACATGCCATCAATGCGAGGCTTGTAGCACCGTTTGTCCTCATAGTGCGATTTCTTATACCAAAATAGGCTAATATATCGTATACTACTTTGACAGGAGGAACTGAATATGCATATACCTATAAAAAATAACGTCAAATGGGTTGGACAAATTGATACTGAATTACGCCAATTCCACGGTAGTGATTTCTCTACCCATAAAGGATCAAGTTACAACGCCTATCTAGTCCAAGAAGAGAAAACCGTATTAATTGATACCGTCTGGAAACCCTTTGCCGATAAGTTTGTCAAAAACTTAGCAACAGAAGTAGATTTGAAGAAAATTGATGCGATTGTGGTTAACCATGGCGAAGTTGACCATAGTGGAGCACTCCCAGCTCTTATGGAACTCATCCCTGACACCCCCATCTATTGTACTGCGAATGCAGTAGATTCTCTCACTGGTCAATACCATAAAGAATGGGATTTTCATGTAGTCAAAACTGGTGATTCGCTCGATGTAGGCAATGGAAAGTCATTAGTGTTTGTTGAGATGAAAATGTTGCATTGGCCCGATAGTATGGCCACCTATCTCACCCAAGATAACATCTTGTTTAGTAACGATGCCTTTGGACAACATTTTGCCAGTAATACTATGTTTAACGATGCGGCTGACCAATGTGATCTTTTTGAGGAGGCTCTCAAGTATTTTGCCAACATCCTCACTCCATACAATGCCTTTTTAAAACGCAAATTATCAGAAATACTTGCTATGAACCTAGCCATCGACATTATTGCCCCTAGTCACGGTGTTATCTGGCGTGATAATCCAATGCAGATTGTTGAAAAGTATGCCGCTTGGTGTGATGCCTATCAAGAAAATCAAATTACGATTGCCTATGACACCATGTGGGAGGGAACTAGAACCCTAGCCGATGCCATCGCTGCCGGAATCCATGAGCAAGATCCTGATGTCGCTATTAAAGTCTTCAATATAGCCAAGACAGACAAAAATGACATCATGACTGAGGTCTTTAAATCGAAGATGCTTGTCTTAGGCTCCCCCACTGTTGGCAATGATATGCTCGACAGCGTCGCAGGCTTCCTTCATTTCTTAAAAGAGTTAAAGATGAAGAACAAGAAAGCCGCCTCGTTTGGTTGCTATGGCTGGACCGGAGAAGCTCCCATAAAAATCAAGGAGAGCCTAGAGAAAGCTGGTTTAGCATATGTTGATGAGCCCTTCAGAAATAAATGGAATCCTGACAATGAAGGACTCTTAGCTGCTAAAGAATTTGGAACACGACTGGCCTTGTTATAATCCTTTGGCTCGATCGGCGGCAATCAAGTTACGTAATCCTTGGATGACGACTTCGATTGCCGTCTCGGTATCATGGAAGATGGGATTTTCTAAACCCGCTCGGGCACGTTCCTGATTACCAACTACCATAAACTCACTTCCACAGCGCACTTTCAGATAACTAGCTACAACAAATAATGCGGCAGATTCCATCTCGCTAGCTAAGACTCCAAGGCGCTTCCAGGCCTCCCACTTGTGCTCTAATTCATATGACACTGGTTTGGTTTCTGGTGCATGTTGTCCATAAAAAGAATCTTTACATTGCACCACCCCAACGTGGTGGCGTTTATCGAGTTGCGTAGCGGCCAGAGTTAAGGCATTGACTACTTCTATATTGGCTACTGCAGGAAATTCAATAGGAGCATATTCACGGCTGGTTCCTTCATGTCGGATAGCACCAGTGGCAATGACAATGTCACCACCGCTTACATCTAGGGCGATCCCTCCACAGGTACCAACCCGCAAGAAGGTATCCGCACCACACAAATATAACTCTTCCATAGCAATTGAGGCCGAAGGTCCCCCAATTCCAGTACTCGTTACACTCACCTTCTCACCATCAAGAAAGCCACTGTAGGTTACATATTCGCGATTATCGGCGACAAGTTGGGGATTATCAAAATATTGGGCAATTTTTTCACAACGTTTGGGATCTCCGGGTAAAATTACATATCGTCCGACATCCCCTTTTTTGAGATGGACATGGTATTGTACTTCACTTCCTTCCATATAATCTGTCATTTTGTAGACTCCTTTTCTTTAAATGTAGCCTACCACCGTCACTAGTGGATGTCAAACTATTAGAATTCTACGTATGTTTTTCCGTATCCGCCATCCTCGGGGCGAGCAAAATAGTAATTATTTACTTGTGGTACCTTTTCAAGGTAGTCATGAATGCCACGCGATAAAATCCCGTCTCCTAGGCCATGAATGATTGAAAAACTACCAATTGAATGGACTAAGGCCCCCTCAATTTGTTCAGAGACGACTTCAAGAGATTGTTCAAGGGTCATCCCACGTACATCAATAACTGGTTGAGGCGCCACTGTTCGAGACTCATAAGAAATTAAAACTTTCTTGCGTTCTTTTTGCAAACGTGAGGGAATCGGTTTTAGTTCGCGCTCGTGTAAAGTGAACTTCATCGGACCTATTGCTACCACCCATTTATGCTCTTTTTCTTGACGCACGATCCGTCCTTCACGACGGTGTGGACCAGCTAAGACATCCATCCCTACTGCAAAATCGGTAGTGGTAGCTTCTTCACCAACCTCTTCTTCCAGCGCTTCAATTTTTTGTTCACTCTCTTTTTGTTTCTTTTCGAGCGAAGCGATGAAAGCTTTCGATTTACGGGTTTTAGCTCTCGATATCTCTCCTTCACGTAATTCAGCAATTAAATTTTCTAACTCACTTCGTTTATCACTAATAAATTTACTTAAATCACCGAGTTGTTGCTTGCGAACCAGTTGTTCATCTTGAGCTAATTTTAACTGCCGTAAATCAATTTTGCGGATTTGCTCCTGTAACTTTCTCATGCGTTCTTCGAGCTGTTGCTCGCGTTCTTGAACTTCCCGTCTTTTCTCTTCCAGGGCGGCAATGATGGTCGATATCTCAACCATTTCGGCCCCAATATAGGTAGTCGCTGCTTGGAGTACGCTTTGGGGCAAGTCCATCCGTTTGGCAGTCTCTAAGGCGTGACTATCGCCAGGAAGGCCACTAATAACCTTAAAGGTAGGTTCATGCGTTTCAGCATTAAATTCCATGGAGGCATTGAGGAGATGTTCATGGGCATATGCAAATTGCTTTAAGACTCCATGGTGGCTGGTGATGAGGGTCAACGCAGCTCTTTCAACACAATACTCTAAAATAGCTCGAGCTAAAGCCGAACCTTCAACTGGGTCTGTCCCACTCCCTAATTCATCTAAAATTATTAAAGAATGTTGGTTGCAAGAGCGTAATATTCGTCCAATATTACGCATATGGGCACTGAAGGTAGAAAGCGACTCTTCTATTGATTGTTCATCGCCCACATCGGTATAAACATCTTGAAACAACGGCATCTGGGTCCCTTCTGCACCTGGCACAAAATAGAGGAATTGATGCAATAGGGCAAATAATCCAATGGTCTTAATGGTGACTGTTTTCCCCCCTGCATTAGGACCACTGATGACGACCGCTTTAATAGTTGCATCGAGTTCAATGGTTATAGGGACAGCCTTTTTACCTAAGAGGGGATGACGGCCTTGTTTTAACAAGAAGGAACCATCGTTACTTGCTAGCGGCCGCACACATGCATGCTTGGCCACGTAACGACTGCGGGCATACATACTATCGGCAAAACCGACTTGCTGTTGCAGATCTTCAATGGCCTCAAGTTGTAAGCGAGCCTCTTGCGATAAGTCAGCTAGGATGCGAGCGATCTCAATTTGAATTTGTTGTTGAGCCATAATCACTTGATTATTCAACTCTACTAAGCGGTAGGGCTCCATATAGATAGTTACCCCAGTAGCACTAGAAGAGTGGATAACACCTTCTAATTTGGCCCGTTGATCGGTGCGAATGGGCAACACCACTCTGCCATCACGAAATGCTGGTTGAACATGTTCAGAGGCAACTTGTGTTTTTAAAAAATCGGTGCTAAAGAGTTGTCGCTCTAA
>JAQVOO010000001.1 GCA_028702575.1 Sphaerochaetaceae bacterium | reverse complement strand
GCTATCTACTGAAACTTAATACCATAAAAAGTTGTTTGTTTTCACCACGATACACTAGCTTCCTTCTAAAATCTTAGATAATGGGATAGGACAAGAGAATAATTGTGAAATCAATACATTTTTTCTTGAAAATGTTGCAATCTGTTGTATCATAACAGATGGAATGGACGTTAAGTTTACTACCCTTGGCCCCATACCTAGTCAAGGAATACCTAAAACGTTTATGATAGCTGTCTAATATATATGACTTCTCTGAAGCGGGAGGAAAGCAATGAAAATAATCGGAAAACCCTTGAACAGAGTCGACGCCAAAGAAAAAGTCACGGGTAAAGCAAAATATACAGGAGATCTGGTCAGTCCTCACGCTCTCTTTGCAAAAGTTATGCACAGTACTATTGCAAATGGCTTAGTAAAATCTTTTGATTTGGAGGAAGCTTGGAAGGTACCCGGTGTCATCGATATTGTCACTTGTTTTGATGTCCCCGATATTCAATACCCAACAGCCGGGCATCCCTGGTCCACTGAAAAAAAACATCAGGATATCGCTGATAGAAAACTCCTTAATACGAGAGTTCGCTTTTACGGCGATGATATTGCTGCAGTAATTGCAGAAGATGAGATCACTGCTCATGAAGCAGTTAGCAAGATCAAAGTTACTTATGAAGAGTATGAACCTATCCTCTCTGTTGAGGCAGCCCTAGCCCCTACAGCTAGTACTATCCACGAAGAAAAACCAGATAACATCGTTGTACAATCCTCCTACGAAGTTGGTTCTTTTGAGGAGGCACGTCAGGAAAAGGGACTCATCAAAATTGAAGGCCACTACGAGACTCCAATTGTCCAACACTGCCATTTAGAAAAGGCCACCTCCTTTGCCTATATGGAAGAAGGTAAAATAGTAGTAGTCTCAGCGACCCAGATCCCTCACATCGTGCGGCGGGTCTGTGCCCAGGCCCTCGGAGTCAGCTATGGAGATATCCGCATCATAAAGCCCTATATTGGTGGGGGTTTCGGTAATAGACAAGATGCTTTAACTGAACCACTGAATGCGTACCTCACTTTGCGCGTTGGAGGACGTCAGGTCCGTTTAGAATATACGAGGGAAGAGACCTTTGCTTGCACACGAGTACGCCATGCTATGAAATTCCATATTGTCTCGTATGTCCGTAAAGACGGCACCTTTGCTGCTCGGTCCATTTTGGCCTATTCCAATCAGGGAGCTTATGCTTCGCACGCCCACGCTTTAGTTGCTAATGCAGTCAATGGCTTTCGCATGATGTACCCCGTAGGGGCCATTAAGGGTGAAGCTTATACAGTCTATACTAACTTACCAACAGCGGGCGCCATGCGTGCCTACGGAATCCCACAAATAGGATTTGCCCTAGAGGCCCACATCGATGATATTGTCAGAGAGACTGGGTTCGACCCTATCGTGTTTAGAAAAAAGAACATGATGAAGCTCGGCTTTGTTGACCCTATAACTACGATCGAGTGCCACTCAACTGGCCTTTCAGAGTGTATCGATGTAGGGGAGAAATACCTCAACTATAGAGAGAAACGGGCCCAATATGCCAACCAGACCGGTCCTATTCGTAAGGGTGTCGGGATGGCAATCTTTTGTTACAAAACGGGAGTCTACCCGATTAGCTTAGAGACCTCAGCCTGCCGCATGATTCTCAATCAGGACGGGTCTTTACAACTGCAAATGGGAGCCACCGAGATCGGCCAGGGAGCCGACACCGTCTTTGCCATGATGGCAGCTGAGACTATCGGGCTCTCTATGGATAAGATCCATGTGATTAGTAAACAAGACACTGACGTTACCCCCTACGACACGGGTGCCTATGCTTCTAGACAAACCTATGTATCGGGTATGGCAGTTAAAAAGACAGCTCAAGTATTTCGAAAGAAATTGCTAGACTATGCAGGCTTCATGTTAAACAAAGATCCTTGGGACTTAGATATCAAAGACAATTATATTGTCCACACGAACAAAGACAAACATCTTCTTTCTGTTGCTACAGTAGCTGAAGAGTCGTGTTACAGCCTGTCGAACTCAAGGCATATTTCGGCTGAGGAATCCCACCACTGTTCAGATAACACCTATTCCTTTGGAGTCTGTTTTGCTGAGATTGAAATCGACATCCCCATGTGTCAAATAAAAGTGCTAGATATTATTAACGTCCATGACTCAGGAAGGATCATCAACCATCAGACTGCCGAAGGACAGGTCCAAGGTGGTATGAGCATGGGACTTGGTTACGGACTCTACGAACATCTCGATTTTGATCAAAAAACAGGCCGGATGCTCAATGATAATTTACTTGATTATAAACTGATGACACCGATGGATACTCCAGATCTGCATGTTGCATTTGTGGAAACTGATGATCCAACCGGGCCCTATGGTAACAAATCACTGGGAGAACCGCCTACAATTCCGGTAGCACCAGCAATTAGGAATGCGATGCTCAATGCAACTGGAATCGCAGTAAACTCTATCCCTCTCAACCCTGAAAAACTGTTTTACGCAATACGAGACGCGGGACTCTTCAAATAAAGGAAAGCCAGTATGTACAATTTTAAAAACCTATATGAACCAACTTCAGTCCTTGAAGCACTGAAACTGAGAAAAGAGCACCCAGAAGCATTAGTCCTCGCTGGAGGAAGCGACATCCTCATAAAGATTCGGGAAGGGAAATTGGCAGGCTGTGACCTTATTAGCATCTATGCTCTAGATGAACTGCGTGGTATCTGTCTAGAAGATGATGGCTCCCTTTTGATCAGGCCCTTGGCCAGCTTTACCGACGTCACGATGCATCCCCTCATAAAAAAATATATACCGGTACTTGGTGAGGCTGTAGAACAGATTGGAGGCCCCCAGATTCGCAATATTGGTACTATTGGAGGCAATATTTGCAATGGAGTGACCAGTGCCGACTCTGCAGCTACTTTTAAGGCCTATGATGCCGTACTCGAGATTGCTAGTCTCGATGGGACACGTATTCTCCCTTATGCAGAATTTAATATTAAGCCAGGCCTTGTTGATTTACAGCCGGGTGAAATTCTCACAGGAATTCGCATACCACAAACTAGTTGGGAGAACACCTACGGATGTTTCATCAAGTATGCTATGCGCCGTGCCATGGATATAGCAACTTTGAGTTGTTCGGCCAACGTTAGACTTACCAAAGACAAGAAAAAAATTGAGCGATTACGTATCGCCTACAGTGTTGCCGCCCCTACTCCCATCCGTTCACACACAGCAGAAAAGAGTGCTAACGATCATGTAATTAATGAAGAACTCCTTAATAAGGTGGCCGAAGGAGCCCTCGCAGACGTTATGCCTAGAACCAGCTGGCGAGCTTCAAAAGAGTTTAGACTTCACTTAGTTGAAGAACTTTCAAGACGTGCCACTCGCAAAGCGATCGAAAGAGCAGGAGGAAAGATCAATGGCTAGTAGAACAGTAACATGTACAATCAATGGTAGTAAAAAAGAATATGTAATTGACGTACGTTCTTCTCTTTCGGACATGCTTCGAGGAAAGGGAGGATTAGATAGTGTTAAACACGGCTGTGATGTGGGTGAATGCGGAGCATGCACTGTCCTCATCGATGGCCAGCCCTTCAACTCCTGTATTTATCTTGCAGTTTGGGCTGAGGGAAAAACCATCTTGACCCTGGAGGGGCTCTCTGACAAAAAGGGAACTATCTCTGACATCCAACAGGCCTTCATCGATGAAGGGGCCGTACAATGTGGATTCTGTACTCCTGGCTTTATTATGGCCTCAATTCCCATCATCACCAAAGAGGAGCCTGCCAGTAGAGACGAAATCCGGAAACAGGTAGCAGGCAACCTCTGCAGATGCACGGGATATGACAAGATTATAAACGCAATAGAAAAGACCCAACACAAGAGAATTGAAGAAAAGATGGCTAAATAACCCAGTTCCTACCTATGATTATTTTGAAAGTAAGCAAGAGCTTTGATTGATATAAGCCAAAACATTGTGTCCGCTTACCTCTATAAATGTATCTCAGTTATCATACAGTGAAGTAATACACGCAATTGTTGCTCTCAAGAGCTGGGGCTTGGCCGGTATCCTGTAGCCAACGGACATCAAGTTGCGCAATGTCTGTTCTTTCCTAGAGGTCGGTGAACACTCATATCGAAAATTTCTCTTGCAGGACATCGTAGATGTTACTGATTCTCAACTTACGGTTGTTTCTATGTAGGATCTCTAGAATTACTGTCCGATGCGGTTCTGTGTAGAATGACGCTCTTTTTCGAATGGGGAGTCGCCACTGGGCTCACTTTCATCCATGTTGTAATATTTGGCCACAGAAGACCTAGACGGAGGGGGTTCTTTGTCTTCTGAAAATTGATGGATGATTTGGATCTTTGTTAAACCTATTTCCTTCAGCTCTTGGATATTCTGTTTCATGATGATTCTTTTGCTGACAGCCATCGGCAGCCTCCTTGTAAAGATGTATTTGATTAAATTCACTTTACTTCGGATTTGCGCTGATGGCTTCCTTTACCTAAAAAAGGCGTTAAGGTACCATCTTAAAAACTCCTACGGATCTGAATCCCTGTAGGGTAACACTTTCTAGCCTCACTGGACCCGATGCACAAATTGTGCAACAATGGATCGCAAATCGCATTGAGCTTGAATCGATCATCGAGCAGATGAAGGAGGTTTCGCAGGATGCCTTCGAGGTCGCCTCGCTCCTTATGCGCGAGGAAACTGAGGATTTCCAGCCAAAAAAACCTGAGAATAATTACCCGTCAAAAGTTGGTTTTAGGGTGAGGAAAATATGATCAACGTTACTAAGTAATCGTAATACCTCCATCTGCTACAATAATGGATCCATTTAAATACGAACCTTCATCGCTGGCTAAAAAGAGTGCAATATTGGCTATCTCTTCCGGTAATCCCCAACGCCTAAGGGGCGTACCTTTATTGAGGAACGCTTGTTCATCAAATTCTGGGTCATTGAGATTGCTCTCAGCCACCATGGGGGTTCTGATGGCAGCGGGAGCAATACAATTGACCCTGATATTATACGGACCATATTCAACTGCCATTGATCGGGTAAGCGCTATTGTTCCCCCTTTTGCTGCTGTATAGGCATCGCATTTTGGGATACCAATTATCCCTGCACTTGAGGAAGTATTAATGATTGACCCACCGTGACGTTTTTTCAGTAGAGGAATTGCATACTTTGAACAATAAGCCAATCCAAAAAGATTTATTTTTACAATCCTTTCGAATATCTGCATATCTAACAAATCCAAAGGAGCGTCCTTTTTACCCCAAAACACTGAGGCGTTGTTGTATAGAATATCTAAACCACCGAATTTTGTATCAATAGATTTAAATGTATTCGCTACATCTTTTTCATGCGATATATCTAATTGATAAAATTCAGCCCTTCCACCTTTTTTAGTAATCTCTTCGACAATAGATTTGCCAGAAATAATATCAGATTCAAGTACCAATACTGTTGCACCTTCTTTAGAAAACAACAAAGAAGCAACCTTTCCGATACCACCACCTCCGCCAGTGATAGCTACAATCTTATCATTCAACCGCATATAAACTCCTGAGTAGATCTGATTAACCTTTTAATGCACCGGCGGTCAATCCCTGAACTAACTGTTTTGATCCAATCGCGTAGAATCCAAGGCTTACCAAAGTAGCAAATGTTAATGCCGCAAATACAAGGTTCCAATCCGTTTGGTATTGACCAAAGAAAAGTGTCACATATTGCATAAATGTTTTCTTTGAGGAATCGAATATAAAGATTAATGGAAAATATACATCGTTCCAAATGGGGAGAAAATTATAAATTGCAACAGTAGCTATAGCTGGTTTCAACAATGGAACAATCATCTTGGGAATCATTTGAAAACTTGAACAACCATCGATGAACGCCGCTTCATCCATCTCCCGAGGTATCATACGGAAATATCCGGTAAGGATGTACATCGAGAATGGAATCGACATTGCAGTATAAATCAACACTAGAGAAAACAATGAATCAAGCATCCCCAAGGCATTGAGCATCACATTGAGAAACAAGACACCTAAGCGAATAGGAATAATCATACCAGCTAGAAATAAGAAATAGAGGCGATTGACTGTTTTTCCATCATACCTCGCCAAGGCATATGAAAGGAAAATAGAGGAGGTTAAACTGAAAGTTAGCGCTAATACAGTCACAAACACACTGTTTTTTAAGTAAAGCAAGAAGTTTGCATCCCTGAAGATCCTAATAAAACCAGTAAAAATTGGCTTTGTTGGTAAGGCTAATGGGTTTTTCATAATCTCCATCGTTGGCTTAAGTGAGGTCATGACCATTAAGAACAGGGGGTAAATCACATAGGCAGAATAGACAAGAAGGAAAGTTGTAATAATAATGTTTGATAAACTAATTTTTTTTCGGGCCATTTCAACTTCCTTTTGTGTCATCTTGCTTAATGTACAAGCGGAGCCAGAATAGAACCCCTACCCCAATGACAACACTCATAACCGCTGCAATCGTAGCACCCAACCCCATATCCGCTGGAGACCCTGTCCGTGCTCCGAATGCTGTTCGATAAAATAATGTCCCCATTACATCAGTAGCATAATTAGGTCCGGCTAGAGTTCCCTCCATTGCATATATGATTTCGAATGAACTAAAGTTACCTACAAATGTCATAGTTGATACGATTAAAATAACAGATTTTATGCTTGGGATTGTTACATGCCGGAATTTATGCCATTCATTCCCACCGTCGACTGCACAGGCCTCATACAATTCATTAGGAATAGCATTCAACCCGGCGACGAACAACATCATAGGTATGCCAGAGTATTGCCACGCATTTGCAACCGCTATAGCTGGTAATGCGGTAGCTTTATTACCCAACCACGCCATCTGTAATTTTTCTAATCCTATTCCAGCCAGAATATTGTTCAAAGGCCCCCAAATTGGGTTATAGATCAATGTCCAGAGAAAACCAACGATAATTACTGATACAGTGCAAGGTGCAAAGAAAATGGTACGAAGTGTTTTAAACCCACGCAATCCTTTCTGAAGGAATACTGCCAGTACTAAGGCCAGTACATTTTGGATTAACATCGTAATAACGAAAAAATATGCGTTATTCTTGAGGGCATTACCCAAACGCTGGTTATTGGGTTCTTCGGTAAAAAGCTTAATATAGTTTGAAAATCCTACAAACTTCTTAGCTCCATACCCTGTCCACTCAAAAAAACTCAGCCCAAGGGATGCAACGAGTGGCACCAGCATAAAAGTTACATAGATTACAAGGCTGGGAATCACAAAAATCCAGAAAGCGGTTTTTGATCTTTTCACTACGTTCCTCTTCCAACAAAATTTAGTTTACACATGCAGAGTAAACACTTCAAGTTCTGCATATAGCATAAATCTCCTGCTCTATAGCAGATGCATCCATATTATATAAGGATCTCAGCCATTCTTGGGATCCAACTTCATGTACATACACATCTGGAAAGGCCATCCTTTTCACCTTAACGTCAAGATTTCCTTCATCAACAAGAACTTCGGCCACTGCACTACCTAACCCTCCGGAAAGGTTATGTTCTTCAACCGTGATTATTTTTCTAGTTTCTTTTGCAGCGGTAATTACAGCCTCCCGATCAATTGGTTTTACTGTATGCATGCTGATCAATCGAACATTTATTCCTTTTTTACGTGCAGCAATAACAGCTTCTTGAGCTTCGAAACCAATAGGCCCACAGAATATAATAGTGGCATCATCGCCATCTTCAACCGTTATGGATTTCCCAAACTCAAATTTAAAAGGCTTATGATGAATATCACGTTCATTTTTATACCCGCAACGATAGTAGACTGGCCCCTCATATTCCATCATAGCATGAGTCGCTGATTCGGCTTCCTGTAAATCACAAGGGACAAGTACGACAACATTAGGCAATGCCCGCATAATAGCAATATCTTCAGTAGAGTGATGTGATACCCCTAGAGGGCCATATGAAACTCCTCCCCCAATAATCACAATCTTTACATTAGCATTATGGTAACAGACATCGTTACGGATCTGCTCTAAGCAGCGAAGAGTTGGAAAATTCGCAATAGAATAGGTAACACAGATGTTTCCTTCCATCGCTAACCCACAAGCAACAGCAGTCATATTCTGCTCAGCAACGCCGACATTGTAATAACGATCAGGAAATTCTTTGGCAAAACCTTCAATTTCTCCATATCCAATGTCGGCAAGAACTAAATGAATTCTCGCATCCTTTCGTGCAATTTCAAGTAACGTTTTATTGAATATTTTTCTCATGATTATTCTCCAATCTCTTTTAAGGCCTTAGCTAAAACCTCATCACTTATATGCGCATAATGGCTTGCCACCGTATTTTCTAGGAAACTTACCCCTTTTCCCTTTACAGTATGGGCGACAATAAGAGTTGGCTTATTTTTCTCATGGGGCAATTTTGAAAGAGAGTTTTCAATCTCGAGATAGTCATGTCCATCTATATCACAAGTTGACCATCCAAATTTCTTTACTTTAGAGGATAAATCACCTAAATCAATGATATCTCTAGTAAATCCTAGCGCTTGAATATAGTTGTAATCGACAATAGCAGTAAGATTATCCAAGCGTTGCTGGGCGGCAAACATAATTGCTTCCCAAGTAGATCCTTCATTACAATCCCCATCGCTCATTAAACAAATTATACGATGTTTTTCTCCCGCTTCTCTGGCAGCTAGGGCCATCCCACAACATACTCCCAACCCATGCCCTAAAGAACCTGTAGAATATTCCACACCTGGTACATAATGGCTAATATGTCCCATGAGTTTACCGTCATCTCCGTAATATGTAGGCAACCATTCACGGGGAAAGAACCCTTTTTCACATAATGCCGCATAAACAACAGCGCCTGCATGACCTTTACTTAATATAAAGCGATCTCTGTCTATTTTTTTTGGATTTTCGGGATCGACATGCAATATACTTTCGTAAAGAACCGAAACTATATCAGCACTAGAAAGCATACTGCCGATATGCCCACTCCCCCCAATATGGCACATGCGCAGGCAATCCTTTCGGATTAAATCTGCAAATCTCTTATATTTTTTCGTCATTCCACTCCTTCCTCCACCAGAAAAAACAATTCTCATTTATTAAGTGACTAAATTAAGTTTATCGTATGAATTATTGGTTGTAAAGGAAAAATTAGTATTAGTAGAAGAATTTTATGGTCCTTTCTAAATGTTAATGGGGGTTATAAACATTTAGCTAAAATCCGGCAATAAAAGTTAAACACCAAAATGTTCTTTAAAAATGTGAGCACTCATACCGGAAATAATGGCGTTCTCACAATTATCAACCATACTGATTTTCAATCTGCGTTGTTTTGAACTCACGACTTGGGTTTTAATCATTTCGATTAGAATTAACTGCTTCTCATTGCCCATTTTCGGTAACAAATCTCCGGTGAGGATCACCAAAGAAGTATCCATAAGATTTATAGCACTAGAAATCGCTCTAGATAAATAAGTTAGAGATTCATTTCCTACCTCACCATTATTATGCATTAAATCTTCTCGAATTATCGCTTCCAGACACCCAGTTTGCCCACATGAACACAGGGTCTCATCGTCAAATTTTGAATGACCAATTTCCCCTACCATGTAATTACTACCATGTTGACAACTGCCTCGTATAAGGAGCGAGGCCCCAATTCCATGCGTAGCTAAAAGTACTAACATGAAGTGTGAGCATGAAATAACATCTTCACGACTATTACATAAACCTAAGGCCATAAGATTACCGGTCCGCTCAAGGTAAATCTTCTTCGGAAAATATTTTTTAAACAATGCGTTTATATTGACGTCTTGCCAGCCGAGTTCTACCGAATGTAAAACGAAACCGTTTCGCGAATCTATCGTTCCAGGTAAGCAAAATCCTAGGCCCAAAAGAAGGTTATAATCTACCTTGATCTGTCTTTCAATCTCTCTGATTCCATGCATAACGATACGGCTAAACTCGCTTGGAGAACAATATCTAGGAAAATCCAGAGGAGGCGACTCAAGCTTTATATCTCCTGCCATATTTACAAGGTAGACTTTACTTGGTTCCCAGTAATCGACAATATACATCAACCGAGAATCTTTATTAAATTCTAAATATAGTGGTTTTCTTCCACCACTTGATTCACCAACACCGACCTCATCGACAAAATTTAACTCTTGTAGTTGGCGTACAATCATTGTTACAGAAGCTCTTGAAAGATTCATATTTTCCCATATCTGAGTTCGGGAAACAGGACCGTAATCTTTTATATAGTTGAGCACTAGGTTTCTATTATATTGGGCAGCATCCGCATGCGAAAGAAAGCTATTTTTGAACATACAACCTACCTCTGATTCAATATATTGAGCTTAATATAAAGAATTCTCTAACATTAAACAATTCAGCATGTAAATTAAGTATAAATATTTACAATTATTAATCAATACAAAATATCACAACGTTCGAAAATAGCTGGTTTTTACAGCAATTACAGAAAATAGTGACCTTGCATAATTATTTTTGGTTGACAGGCAATATATCCTAGCATAAACTTTACTCACTGAATTAAGATTGGTTAAATTTGAGAGGTCATGTAAAGGAGGCATCTACATGAAAAAAATTTTATTAATCACTATGTTGGTTATGCTTGGCGCAGGGATAGTCTTTGCTCAAGCACAAACCGAAAAGGAAGTGGACGCAGGAATTAAATTGACTGTAACCAGCTGGAGAACGGATGATCTTGCTGCATGGAACAGAATCAATGCAGAATTTTCAAAAGATTATCCTAATATCATTGTTAGTTTTGAACCAGTAACGGCAACCGAATACGACTCCGTGTTGATGGCTAGCTTACAATCTGGTCGTGCTGCTGACATTATTTTCCTACGCACCTATGGTGTTGGACGTCAAATCTTTGATGCTGGGTACGTAATTCCGCTAACAGTAGACGACATTCCAAACCTTTCCCTCTTACCTGATTCTGCAATAAACCCTTGGAGAACAGAAAAAGGGGTGGTATATGGAATTCCGGGTTCATCGTGCTATGGGGGGTTCTTTTACAACAAAGTTATATTTGAAAAATACGGCTTGAGTGAACCTAAAACCTATGATGAATTACTTCGCGTCTGTAAGACACTTCAATCTAATGGAGTAACACCTTTTGCATTTGGCATTAAGGATTCATGGATGGTTGCTGAATATCTTTCTGGTAATGTACTTCCCGCAGCTACAGTTTCAAGTGCTTGGCATCGCAAGTTAATGAATAAAGAAGTCACATACATGGATCCTGCCTACATCAAACATTTTGAAATGATCAAAGAATTGGCACAATATTTCCCGAAAGGACATGAAGGAATCGGTTATAGTGACATGCAACAGTTATTCTTGTCTGAAAGAGCAGCTATATACCCTGTTGGAACCTGGGAACTCAACTTCTTAGAAACAACAAACCCCGATCTTAAATTAGGGTGGTTCTTCATGCCACCTCTAAAGGAAGGGACACAAATTTCAGCTAATTTTAATATGATTATGGGGTACGGGATTAACAGTAAAACAGAAGGAGAAAAACTTGCTGCGGCGAAGACTTATCTAAATTGGTTAGCGGGTGTAAAGGGAAGTCTGCTATTCGGAAATGAGGTCGTAGGACAATTTGCAACCAATCCCAAAGCCACTGAACTCGAAAATACAATAGCCGCCGATATGGCTGCCCGCGGAGCGAACGTCGATAAGTATCAGCAAATTCCTTATGAAAAGTTGTCAGATAGGAGTCCTGATTATACTGCAGCAATTGGTGAAGCTGTGTATAAACTTTTGATGGAGAATTATACTCCCAGACAGGCTGCTGATTTCATGATGAGCGCACAGAGCTGGTACTTCAAATGAGCTTGAATAGTTAGAACAATCTAGTTTAATTGGAAACGCGGGGGACGTACCCCGCGTTTTACCTGTAGCAGGAGGAACAAATGGCAAAATCGGTAATTTTAGAAAAAATTGGCCAAATACATTATCGTGAATTACGAGAATCCGACGTCTATAAGCCTACACCCCAAGAAGAAATCGACCACGGGACAAAAGTTGTGACTAGACAAATAGGAGATCCATTGGAAGGAGAAATTGAAACAGAAGCGATTCTCGGAGCAGTTTGCACTCATGAAGTTTCTTTGTTTTTAGGCGATTTGACCCACCCTAAATATCCGATGGTGCCAGGCCATGAGGCAGTACACAGAGTAACAAGAGTAGGAAAAGGCGTCTCCCATCTTAAAGAAGGTGACTTCGTAAGTTGTTGTTGGTATATGGGCCAATGGTCACGTAAAGTCATTGGTCCAGCATCGGTTGCATGGAAATTACCGGATGATATGAAAGATCCAGCAAATTGGGTTATAGAACCCGTCGCGTCAATTGTCAATGCGGTTTCTTATATGGACATAAAACCTGGTTCAAAAATCCTCCTTGTAGGTGCAGGTTTCATGGGATTACTAATGGTGCAAATCGTCTCTCGTTATCCTCTTGCTGAATTCACTGTTGCAGACCTCAAACCCTTTAATTTACAACTAGCCCGACGGGCAGGAGCTCATACTATAGTGCAAACAGGATCTGAAAAAGATCAAGAATATTTTAATCGACTACCAGAAGGTTATTTTGATATCGTTATTGAGTGTTCAGGTTCACAAAAAGGTCTAGACCTAGCAATACAACAGTGTGGAATGGCTGGACATATCTACCTCTTCGGTTGGCATCGTAAGACACGAACCGTTGATTTTAAACTGGGCCATTTAAGAGGACAACATTTCTTACATACCTCCCCTGCTACCGATTACGGAAAGGCGTATGAACGTCATTGGCCTACAACAATTGAGTTGATACAACGAGGTGTGTTTGATTTATCTTACTTAATAACACATAAGTATAAGGCCGAAGAAATTAGCCAGTGCATGCAAGACTCAATTTCAAGAGTTGATGGATTTATAAAAAGTGTTTTTTATCTAGAATGAGAACAGACCAAGAATTGAATCATAGGTGCTTCCAATATTTAGCTCCCGTCAGTTCAGAGCGCTATGCTTGTTATCCTAATTCTCGTGGAATACTGCTCAAGATTCTTATATTATTTTCTTGTCAAATTTTTCACACAAACTATTTAGTAAGCCTACATGGATTGTCCCATATAGTTATTGAAAGCTTATCCCTCTTGTAATACAGCGTATTACAGGAGGAAATGCGATGGCAATTTCTGTACAGTTAAGCAAAGAAGAGGCACAACTCATAATAAAAATATGCTCAATTGAATGGAATAAGCATGTCAGAACTAGTACTGGCGTTCGACAGTTGCTAGCTACAAAATCGTCAGCAACTCTTTTATTTATATCAAATTATTAACGATTTGTCATAAATCGCATTGTATGCCTATTTTTGAGGGTGTTTTTAAGTCTGCTTGAGGAGTCTTTACGTCTCGATGTGCATCACCTTGTTTGGTGTATCTATTTGCAATGCATTGAATAACTTATTCATATCGCCTGTGATTTCACTGGTCTGTCGTACGGTTCCCTGAGGGGTTTTAAGTGTGCCAAGGTGCAATTTATTAAAAACTTTTTTCATCTGAAACCACGTCAGGTGTGACTCTTGTTCAGCAATACGAATCATCAACATCGCCAACCAACAAAGGAGGATATGGCTTTTGATGCGCTGCTCCTTACGATGGTACACCGGCCGGATATCAATAAGATGTTTCATATCTCGAAATACTCGTTCTATGTTGGCCAATTGCTTATACCCCATCACAACCTCTTCGGATGAGAGCTTCAAGTCACTGGTACTGATCAGGTATTTGCCATCAAACTGTTCTTCCTTACGGATTTTCATCTTATCGATGCTGAGCTTACCCGTCTTACTCTGCTTGATGTACTTACCAAATACTGCATGACTACGCAAAGCACAGGTGCGTTTCGTGTGTTGGTTCTGCTGTTCCTGTTTTAAAGCTTCGATGCGTCGCTCAGCTTCCGCAACAATATCATCACGTTTGAGCTTGTCTCGTTTCGCCTCATCCGGGTTCCGAATAAGAATGAAACGACGACATATGGTGCTATCGGTATCTAACAACATGTCCTTGATCTCAAGACCGTTTTCGAGTTGCGTAAATTTTCCTCTCTTACTGAGTGCCTCATGAGCATCGGCATACCGACCTAACCGTAGTTTCTCACCGATGATATAGTGATCACCAGCACCCCGGAGAATCCTACGGTTCTTCTCAGAATTGAAACCGGTATCTTCTACATAGATGGTTCTACCACGATCCCACAAGTTAAGGTCTTTCTTGATTTCTTCTACAATAGCCTTGTCGCTGGTATTGCCTGGCCAAGACCAGCACTTTACCGGAATTCCAGTACGAGTGACTGCAAAGCAGATCACTACTTGGGCTAATTCTGGATGGTTATCTTTCCCATGCTTACTCCGGCGACGATACCCAAGATGCACCGATTCTGTACCAGCGTCATCAGTTTCGCTATAATCGGCATCCTCACCTTCAATCTCGAAATAGGTGGTAGTCGTATCAATGAACAGCAGGTCGACTTCAAGGTTGAACAGATCGGCGACTGCATGAAATATAGTTTTCTGTAGCACATCCGAGTGCTCTTGGAGAAAGTCCATCGCACGATACAGGTTCTGTGAATCCACTGAATCAAGATCTTCGATGTATACCTCGTGAGCCACCCAATGCTCCAAGTGAAGCTTGCTCGAAGGTGCCAAGGCCCGGTTAGCCACCATGGAGAAGATGAGTCGTTCAAGGGGGATGCTATAGTTACGATCTTTCAAGACCGATTTCAAGGCCTTGGCGATACCTAAACGTTTCCACATCTGGTCGAGTAGCCATGTACCACCGAGGGAAACGGAGCCAAGGAAAGTAGTGTGAAGATCTGCATCTCCAGCAAACAGCTGAGGAAGGACCTCTTTGGTCTCCTTAGCGATGTAGGAGGCAAGATTGGACACCAGTTGTTTGATAGCGGAAATATCAACGGCATCCTTGCGGCCGAAATTGTAGACAACTGTAGTTTTGGATCGTTTGGTCTCTTTGTCATAATAGTTCTGACAGAGTTGGAGGTATTCGACTAGGCCATCAGCCTTTGTTTTTGCTTTAGTAATTCGCAAGTACATTGTAACTAAAATTATAGCAGAAGTATTTCAGTAACTCAATACCTACTAGCCGTTAATTTGCAATAAATAATTTATCATTGTAACTATGAGATTTCGGGTTTGTAGCTAGTTCGAAATGGAGAAAACCTGCGTTCTAAGCCCCTAGAATGCAAGTTGCTACTTTTTCACGCCGATTTTTGTAGGCCCAACTGTCGAACGCCAGTAGTACGGCAATCTGTTTTAGACCGTACTGAAGATGAATACGATCTTCAGGTTTATAACACTGCGATTGCAGAATTTCGGGCCAAGGCAGAGACCTATTCACTTGATGAAGTGGAGAGCGAATTAGGACTGAAATAATGTACACAGTAGAGTTTACAAAAAATGCCCTAAAGGCAATGAAAAAACTTGATAAACATATCTCACTTCTTATAATTGCTTGGATTCGTAAAAACCTTGAAGGCTGTTCGAACCCCTACCAACATGGAAAAAGTCTACAAGCAAACCGTAGTGGTCAATGGCGGTATCGGATTGGCGAATATCGCCTTATTACAGAGATAATGGAAGATAAAGTTGTAATTCTCATGCTTAACGTTGGGACACCACAAAAATATTTACAAGTTATACAAAGGTTAACAAAAACAAACTAATTGCCCCTTTGATACATGTAGCAACTCACACCAGTAGCTTTGATGTTCCCACCAAAACTACTGATTTAGCATAGTAATTTATTATGAGAGAGTGAAGCCTTACAGCTTAATCTGTTTACCCTTAGACGCTGATTCAATTTCAGCTAATACAATTTTAAGTGATCCCATAGCTGACTCAGGGGTTACTACAGTAGGTGCTTTTCTCGTTGCTACATTATTAACGAATGCCTCTAACTCATAATAGTAACCATCCTTGCTATCGAGTTCCGGACTGAACTTACCTTTACCATCTTCATACACAACCAATGCCTCTGGCTGAGAAGTATCTAAGTTAATTACTCCCTTTTCCAAAACAATGAGTGCCCGCATGATTAGGTTAAAAGAGTCACTGCAGAGCCAATCACCAACCGATGTCACGGTCATACCAGGATAATCATATAGTGTTGCTATATGCCCAAACCCACCGCCAGGGGCCTCTACTCCTGAAGAAGTGACAGCCTTTGGGGGGCCAAAATAGAAATTCATGATGTCTACATCGTGAATGTGAAGATCAAGGGCAGCACTGCCAGATAACTCTCCATCATCTGTCCATCCCCCTACCGTCCAGGTTGGGTAAGGCGAATAGCGTGAAAATTCTGCACTGATGACTTTGCCATATTTCTTAGAATCAAGTAGTTCTTTTATCTTTACATACATAGGCCAGAAGCGAAGACATTGCCCCACCGCGAGGAATTTACCCGTTTCTTTAGCGACGGTAACCATCTCTTCAGCTTCTTCTACACTACGGGCCATGGGCTTTTCACAGAACACATCATATCCAGCTCGTAAAGCTGAAACGGCAAACTCCTTATGCAAAAAGGTAGGAATACAAAGATCGACAAAATCGAAACCACCATCAGTTAACATCTTCTTGTAATCGGTATATACTTTAGCTTTTGATACATCGGTTTTCATCTCTCCGACTGCAATATTTCCTCCACCAGCTTTTGAAAGGTCCAAACTCTCTTCCCTAGAGTCACACAATGCAGTAATTTGAGCTTTTGGAAGGTTTCCATAAATGCTCAAATGCATACGCCCCATAAATCCTAGACCAACTAATGCAACACGCACCATACCAGCTCCTCCTACATCTTCTCAATAATTTTTAAAGCTACAGCCGCTTTTTCGGTAGCACCTAACGTACCTGGTACATACTCAGCCGTAAATGTCCCATTATAACCAACCTCTTTAAAAGCTTTCATAACTTCTGGAAAACAAACATCCCCGGCCAATAAATCGACGAATCCGTCTAAATTACCAACATTAACTCTAAAATCTTTCATATGTACCGCTAAAATACGTTTGCCAAGAATGCGAATCCAATGCTCAGGATGGCCATACAACATCACATTCCCAACATCAAAATAGGAACCGACATATTCAGAAGAGAAAGAATCGATGTACTCAGCCATTTCAACTGGACTTAATAAAAATCGATTCCAGACATTTTCTACGCCAATGCCAATCTTCAACTCTTCAGCCAGCGGTAAAATGGCACTAAGTGATTCCTTAGACCATTGTAAAACTTTATCATAAGGTTGAGGACTAAACTCTGGGACAAAACAAGCTGAGACCATACCCGGTAAATAGAGGATTGAAGAACAACCCAGCCATGAGGCAAGTCTCAATTGTTTCTTAGCATTTTCAACTGCTTGTGCACGAACCTTAGGATCAGGGCTACTCGGAGAAGCTCCCCAAGCCAGACCTGCTGCTAGAGTTCGAAGTATAATATTGCGCTTAGCAGCCTCGTTACGTAACTGCTCAACCTCTTTTTGGGTTGTTTCAGGAGTAACAGCTCCAACTGGATCTACAGTAAACTCCACCGCATCGAACCCTAACTCTACAGCCCGATCCAGAACTTCAATTCCTGTTAATAAAGCCCCTTTCGCATCAGCTGGGAAAGCCCAATAATTAATTCCCTTTAACATCCTCTTACGCCTCCATTTTTTATTAAATATGTACCTTCGTATAATTTTACCTTTAAAGCCCTACCCTTTTACTGCTCCGCCAGCTAAACCAGCTACCAACTGTTTTTCAATAATAAAGAAAAGTATCAATACGGGAATTAATGCCAAGAATGCAGCTACATTTAACATCTCCCACTGCGTGGACCAACGACCCACAAACTGATAAATACCCAATGTTAATGGCATTTTACTCTGGGCATTGATGAAAGAGAGGGGGAAAAGGAAATCATTCCAGGCTTGGATAAAAGTATAAATCATAGCAGTCACTAAACCAGGGGAAGCGATCGGAATCATAATCCGAAGCAAGGTCCCCATTCTGTTACACCCGTCTATTCTCGCCGCATCCTCAATCTCTTTTGGAATTGAGGAAAAATAACCAAACATCAGCCACGTGGTAAACGATAAAGTTATTACCGTGTTTGCTAATATAAGACCACTGAGTTTATCCAGTAATTGCAATTTTACGAATACTCGAAAGAGTGAAATGATTATAATTACAGGACTGAACATCTGCATCGCCAATAGGGAATAGAGAGCTATAGAGCGACCCTTGAATTTAAACCGAGCTATCGCATAAGCGGCTGGTACAATAATTATAGTGTTCAACAACGTGGTACCAAGACCAACAATTATACTGTTCTTAAAATAACCTAAGAGATTGTATTCAGTCCAGACTTTAACAAAGTTATTAAAGGCAAACCCTTTTGGAATCCAGTACGGAGGTCTTGTATACACTTCGCTACTAGATTTGAACATAGTTGAAAGCATGATAAAAAAGGGAAATAACATAATGAAAAGTAATATTAGGGTTAGTAAAACCACTGGAATTTTATATTTATTACGGTAAGTCAACTTCTTCATAATGTGTCATCCCCCCCTCTGAAGTAGACCCTTGCATACACGATGCTCAAGGCCATCAAAATTATGAACGTCACCACAGCCATGACAGCAGAATCACTAAAGCGCAACCACTCAAATCCATTCTTATAAATCGCAGTAATGAGAATGTCGGTTGCTCCAGCAGGGCCTCCACGAGTAAGAATATAGATCACATTGAAATCGTTAAATGTCCAGAGGCTGGAAAGAAGCGTGGCAATAAAAATAATTTGTTTAATGCTAGGAATGGTAATATAGAAAAACTTCCCTGCCGAATTTACTCCATCAACCTCTGCCGATTCATACAAATCTTTTGGGACTGACTGCATTCCGGCGAGAAACACCAAGGCCATAAAAGGAATACCAATCCAAATATCGACCCACATACAAGAGACAAACGACCAAATAGGGGTTCCAAGCCACACTGGAGGGTTTTGGGTGATGCCAAGAGCAATTAAGGTGTGATTGAGAAGCCCAAACTCATGATCATAGACCCATTTCCAAAGCATCGCACTAATTGGGACCGACGAAGCCCAGGGAATAATAAATAGCAAACGGGAAAATTTGCGACCTCTAAATTCCACATTCAAACAGAGGGCTATAATCATCCCGACCACTGTTTTTACGGTAACACCAATAGCTGTCCAGAGCAGAGACCGTCCTGTCACTTCCCAAAATACTTTTTGTTTGAATATTCGAGTAAAATTCTTAAACCAAATAAATTCTTGTAGAATACCGAGTTTATTCGTCCTATATAGAGACATCATAATAACATAGAAAATAGGGTAGATCATAAAAACAGCAATAAAAGCTGCCGCAGGAGCAAGTAGCACATATGCCATTTTAGCATCCCCACTGAGACGCTTTACTGATAGTTGTTTCATGTGCGGCCTTCCTCACAAAAGGTAGTTAGTACTATAAACGATTCCGCCCAATCCATATATAGTTGGGCGGAATTCCATTGTTCACATCTTATTCGTAAGTAGCCTTGAGTTCATCAATACTTCTGGCTGCATCGTCAAGAGCTTTCTTAGGAGTTTTTTGTCCAAGATACGCCATACTTATTGCATCCCAAATTATATCTGTCATCTCAGCAAACCCTTCAATCAAAGGCCATGGTTTTGCATTTCCAGCTGCTTCATTGAGAGCTTGGTACAGAGGTGATTGGAACTGAGGAAGTTTGCTTGCAGAAATAGTTACTGGTGGGAAACCGATTAATTCGTCAAACTTTGCTTTCCACTCATCACGATAGAAAAAGTCAAGGAATATACCAGCTTCTTTTTTATTCTTAGCATCTTTAAAGATAGCGATAGAGTCGGTAATTACCAAGGGTGCTGATTTATATCCAGCAAATCCTGGAATCTGGGCATATGTCACATCAAACTTAGCCCCAGCCTGCTGTAGAGCAGAATCAACCCAAGCACCAATCATAACGTAAGCTGCATCACCCGCATAGAAAACAGGGTGTGCCTCCATGCGTGTCTGTGACAAGTAACCACCTGGGACAACCTTGTCCTTAGCTAGCTGTACCATAAACTCAAGGGCCTTGACACCAGCAGGACTGTTAATGGCACATTTACCAAAGCTACCATCCGGATTGACCTCAAAGATGTCGCCACCAGCCGCATAGAGATAATAACCGAAATCGGTAAGTTCAGTATGTTTCTTTCCAGGCATAATAATACCATATTTACCGGTTCTTCTGACCACATTTAACGCCTCAGCACGCATTTCTTCCATCGTAGCTGGGACTTTCTTTGTAAGGTCATTATTGATTGCTAAGATTCTCGCTCCTGCTGCTACAGGAAGACCCCATAGCTTACCATCAATAAGAGCTTCTTTAGTTCCGTCAAAAATATTATCCAACGTAGCTTGGCTTACATATTTGTCGACTGGTTCTATGGCATCCATTGAAAGTAGCTCAAGAGCCCAACGCGTACCAATAACACTCAGCTCAGGAGCATTACCGCCTGCTAGCGAAGTCGTCAACTTATCATAGACGTTATCCCAAGGGATTGGCACGATATCGAGAATAATATCGGGATACTCTGCCATGAACGCGCTTTGGAGATCCGCCCGATACTCTTCGGTCAACCCATCATACAGGGCCCAGAAAACCGTTACCTTGGGTTTGGCAGCTTCTTGTTGGCCAGCACCAAAAACCATGGACGTTATTATTACCAGCACTAAAGCTGATATCAAGAATACCTTTTTCATAGTTAATCCTCCTTTTTTAAACACTGATCCTAATAAGTTACTCAGTGTTAATCATAACTACTGTATTCCACTAGAATCATTCTATTTCACCCCAATTTGGTTGTCAACCATAATCTTGCTAAACCCATAATTTTGCTTGACACAAAAAAAAGTCTCATACTACTATCAAATTGTGCAATTTATCACTAACGTACTGTTACATATGCTGTGCGATAGTGACCTTTAGGCGGGTAAATGGATAGAAAGACATTGCTACAGACGACAGTGAAGTATGATTTTCCTTCTGCTATTCCTGTAATATTTCATATAAACATGGTTTGTTGGGACCATTATGACCGTAGCCAACTCGCTGATATTATCCTTAGTTATCCACAGCTTTTTCCTGAGGGTCTTCCTGTTTACAGTAACCTTCAAGAAGAAGTACCCTTTCTTCTTTGGACCGACCTTTGGGGATGTGTCTGGGAAACAAAGATGGGCGGGCTCATCGGCACTGTAACCCAACACTCTCTTGCTAACTTAGAAAAAGTTCACACCTACACCCCGCCTGATCCCGATAGAACTACTCATTGGTATCTCGAGAAAGGAAGTTCACCAACCGGCGGCTCTATCGGCTTTTTCTCCTGTTTACGCTCAGGGGAGATTGGTCATGGTCACACTTTCCTAAAACTATTAGACCTTTTAGGGTATGAGCAAGCAATTTATACGCTTTATGACGATCCTGCTGAGCTCTCTACTCTTCTAGCAATGTTGCAAGACTTGAATCTTGGTTTAGTTGAACGGTTTGTAGAATATGCGGATGTTGAATGGATGGGGTTTGCAGAAGATCTGGGAATGCACAAAGGGCCCATGCTCTCACCAACCATGTTCAAAAAACATATTCTACCCCTCTACAAAAACATTATGGCACCGGCGGAACAGCACGGATCTATTATTCATATGCACAGTGATGGAGACATAAGAGATTTGGCTGAAGACCTACTCACCTTACCTATACGTGTGTTTAATGTCCTAGATCGGGTAAATACTTTAGAATGGATTAAAAAGACTATAAAAAACAGGGTAGCTATCGACCTCGATATTGACCGACAATTTATTACTCAACAAGAGGACCCTAAAAAAGTGCTAGACTATTTATCGTACCTAATGCAAACCATGTATGACCCCGCTGGAGGATTAATTCTTACCTACAGCCTCTATCTGTGGACTCCTATCCCCATAATTCAGCATATGATGGATTATCTAGAAGAAGTTACGCTGGGAGGAAAGCTATGCATCGCCTAAAGTTACATAGCGCGGTCAACGCTAACTTGCAAAATACGATGAACATCTCCCTGATCTTGAATCATGTTAGAAAGCTAGGACCTACATATCGGTCTGAAATATCCAAAGTTCTCAACCTGAGCCTTCCAGCGGTCTCACGGGCCGTTGACCAACTAATTGAACTTAGATATTTAAAAGAAAGAAAAATTATCACAAAACATGGCCGTCAGGCCCATGAAGTTGAAATCAACTCCCAACTGGGAATGTCGGTCGGGATTTCAATCGAACTGCCATTTTTAAAAATCGCTAAGATGGATATGGCTGGTCATATGTTGACCGTTGAAGAGGTGGTTCTAGATATTACAAACAGTTGTATAGAGGACCACATACTACAACGATTAGAGTATTTCTTACATCATAAGCAATACATCGATGATCAGGAAATCCCAGTAATAGCTTTCACAATCGGCGTTCCCGCTGCTATTGATTTGGTACATCAAAAGATTTATGCAGTATTATACAGTAACTTAAAAGAATTGAATCTTAAACGACTAATAGAAAGCACCTACACAGTACCAGTATTTTTAGAAAATAATGAAAATCTAGCTATAATAGCTGAAAAACACTATCAAAATTCGATTCCTGAAGAAAATTGTGTCTACATTACTATCCACTATGGCATTGGTGCTGGCATCCTTTTCCATGGTCAGTTGTATCGAGGAGCTAATGGTGCAGCCGGGGAAATTGGCTACCAATATATTGCGTCAGATGGATATGCAGGAACTAAGGAAGCTCAAACCTTTGAATCAACTGGATCAATTCATCAGATCCAACGGATTGCCCTAAACTTGATTCATGCGGGTAAAGGAGAAGATGTTTTCCAAGCAGCCAATTATTCCTATGAAAAGGTTACCCATACCTTAATTGGTGAGATGGCTAACGCTGGTAATGCTACAGCACAAACTATACTGGCTTCGTATGCAAAATTATTGGCTAGGGGAATCGGTAACATTCTAGTTATACTAAACCCAGAATTAGTTGTTTTTGGAGGTAATTTACTTGACATCCCAAATTGTGAAAAGTTTGTCTTAGAACCAATGCGTCTACAGCTTGAAAAATCCGTGCCGTTTCCCCTTCCCAAATTCAGACTTACCCGCTTGGGACGTGAATCGGCAGTTATAGGAGCATGTCAAATGGGGTTGGAAAATACAATATTGCAAGCCTTCCCCTATAATATATAAACATGATTGATGTGTAAAAACACATCAAAGGAGGATTTGCCCAATGAGAAATATCAGTAAAGTAGCAAAAGGTTGGTGGGACTATACAACCATGGACCCGGAAATTCTAGACGCTGCTGCTAGACTCAATGTCAAGGATCTACTCGCCTTACAAAGGCCAGGGTTTATCATAAAAATGTATGAAACCCGCGATGAATTTTTCTTAGCTGAAGCGTTGGAGTATATTAAAGCTTTCACCGCCTCAACTGCAGACAATCCAACAGGAATCTGTGGTCCTATTGGTCCCACTGAACAGTTGCCGTTAGTAGCACGCATCATTAATGACTTGGAAATTGATGTCCGAGAGGGTCATTTCTGGAGTATGGATGAATGGGTCGCCGATGGTAAAGAAGTCGATGTTTCGTATCCTTTAAGTTTTAAACGTGCAGTTTTGGAATTATTCTATAACCGAATCGACAAAAAACTCCGAATGCCCGAGAAAAACCTCCATTTCCCTACCGTCGCAGGCATAGCCGATTACACTGCATCTTATGATACTATAAAGTGTCTTTGCATGCAGGGGGGACAAGGAGAGACCAAACACTGGGCTTTTAACGACCCTCCGCAAAGAGTTGCCCCATATGATAAAAACCCACCTAGTCCAGAAGAGTATCGCAAACTAGGTACCAGGGTATTAGAAATTCACCCTATGACCATGATTCAAAATGCAAGAACGTCTGGCGGCGGTGTAGTCACTAACGTACCATCACACGCTGTAACCGTGGGACCTGTGGAAACTTGGAAGTCGGAAATGGTAAGTATTTGGCATCCAGGTTGGCATGACAACCCCTTCGGCATGCGCCTTTCTGCCTACATGATTAGTAAAAAAATAGCCGACTCAAGTGTCCCAATGTCACTATTGGCCGACCACCCAAATGTTGTTTTCCACTACCTACAACCAAATTTTGGTACCTGTACAGTCGAAATGCACTAGGAGCACGCCTATGAGATAGGCAGGTGATGCGAAGCAAAAGATTAATCCTACCATTACACAGCCGCTTAGGAGCATGCCAGAAAACACAACCTATCTACAGTCAGACACCGGCAGGATGTACTAAAGCCTCCTGCTAATATCACTACTATAGGGGAGGTATTCACAGATACAATAGAATCAAGAAACTTGCACCATGGCCAGACATTATGCTGAGCATGCCGTATTTCACTTTACTTTTTTTTATTATTTGCAAAAATCTTTATTCCATATAATTTTGTCATGGTTGCAATGCAAGCAGTTAATTGTTTTAGTGGCAATGTTATTAATATAGCCTATAATGAACCTAAGGAGTTATAGTCAAGACACCTTCCTAGCTGTGGCCTAGTTTGGAAAAGGAGATGATAGAAAAGACAACTCTAGGTGCTGGAGGACACCCAATTACACAAGTCGAAAATAAATAGAAAAAACTTATGAATGAGAGAGACCAAGGAGGCTCATCCATGAAAAAAAATGATGATTTAATTATGAATGCAGACGGCGCTGCAAAATTAGGATTCCCCATGTGGCCACAATTTGCGCCAGAAACCTTAACGGCTATCCAAGAGCCCATTAAAAGTGGTTTAGTAAATTATTGGACTGGCAAAAAAGGGATGGGATTTGAGAAGCAGTTTGCCGAATGGGAAGGTTCAGCCTACGCCATTAGTTGTTCAAATGGGACCGCGGCATTACACATTGCCCTCGCCAGTCTTGGTATTGGCCCTGGAGATGAAGTAATTGTCCCCTCTTACTCCTTCATAGCCTCTTCGTTTTGTATAGTACAGGCTGGGGCAATCCCTGTCTTTGCTGACGTAACCGAAGAACATACCCTCAATCCGGCAGTACTGAAGTCATTACTCAGTCCTAAAACCAAAGCGATTGTGGTTGTCCACCTCTATGGAGTGGTGGCCGACATGGACCCAATTCTCGATTTTGCTAAAGCTAACAAACTTTATGTTGTTGAAGACTGTGCGCAGTGCTTTGGGGGAACCTATAAAGGCAAAAAGGTTGGTACACTCGGGGATGTTGGCTGTTTTAGTTTTTGCCAAAGCAAGCACTTTACCACTGGTGGTGAAGGGGGCATGGTTGTAACAAATAACGAAGACTTAGCTTGGGAATGTCGCTCTTTTAGAGACCACGGTTACGATGTCAAAGAGAGATTAAACCTATTAGCTATGGAAGAAAAACTTACTTATGTCCACAACCGGGTCGGCTTCAATTACCGTATGACAGAGATACAGTCCATAATTGGAATCAACGAACTTAAACGTTTCGATTCATGGAACCTTAAGCGAAGAAGAGAGCATGCCAAAACATACGATGAGGCCTTGAACGCCTTGCGAGGCATAAAAGCAATACCAGTAAACACCGAAGATCGCCAAAATGCCTATTGGTGGTACCCGATCCTACTTGATTTAAAGGAACTAAATATTGAGGCACCTCAATTTAGTAAAGAATTAATTGCACTAGGAATCCCATGTTACGGTATCCAGTGGCCAGAAGCATACGAAGAGCGCGCTTATAAAGAGCTCAATGGCTTTGGTTCCGTTAAATTCCCCTTTAAGTCTCAAGAGTATACAAACCCCGAGGCAGTAAAATATGGCGAAGTTGTCTGCCCAACTGCAAAAGGTTTACGAAGTCAAACATTGAGTCTCTTTTTACACCCTACTTGGGAAAAAGTACACATTCAGCGCTGTATAGATGCGGTGAAAAACATCCTGAAAGCCCACTATAAGTAGGAGGATTACAGTGGAAAAGATTCAGTATGGGATTGTTGGTTTTGGGGAAATAGCAGAAAACAGGATTGCTAAAGAGGGGTTTGCCCTAGACAAGAACCGCTTTAATCAAGCATTACCCTCATTTATGTTAGCTGGTGCTACGGACTTGAATCAAGGCCGTAAGGAAGGTGCTAAAGCGTTGGGTATCCGCTGGTACGAAACGTACCAGCAGCTCTTAGAAAACCCTAAAATTGATGCCATCTATATAACGACATCCAATGCTACCCACTTTCCGATAGCAATGGAAGCTCTGAAAGCAGGAAAACATGTCATAACTGAAAACCCGATAGCAACCACAATTGAAGAGGCTGAAGAACTAATCAATTACGCTACCGGACACAATCTAAGTGTGTCGGTAAATCTCATGATGACTAAAAATGCTTACAACCATAAGACCCGCGAACTACTGAAACAGGAAGCTATCGGTAAAAACCCTTATGCAGTTTTGCACATGGAGTTTCACTGTGGAAAGGATCCAATAGAGGCAGCTTTCTGGCGTTATTTTAAAAAAAATGAAACAGAAGGGCCCATCAGCGAATTAGGGGGACATTGTTTAGATATGGCTGAATTTTTATTCCAAAAAAAAATAAAAAGTGTCCACTGTACCTACTACCCCAAAACCCTCGATATTGGCGTAGAGGATGGGGCAGTAATCTCTTATGAACTAGAAAATGGAATAAAAGGTAGCATCCGCGTAGGCTTTAACCAACCGCGTGGCGGACTCCTAGGGACTCTACATAATTTAGGGTATGAAATTTATGGTAACGATGGCATCATCCGAGGCTATGGCACGTTATTTCAATTATCTGGACATCCAGATGAGCCAGTACCTATAAAATTAGAACTACAAAACCCTGAACTCTGTAAATCGTTTTGTTTGACAGATGTAGAAAATATCTATCAAGCACAAATTGCTGAACATGCCGATTCTATCATAAATAAGCATCCCTTAGATGGGTCTCAAGGTTTACGAAATATCAAGCTGGTTTTAGCTTGTCATGAGTCTGCACAAGCAGATGGAAAGGAGGTCTTTATTTAATCATGTCAAAAGAAAATTCGTATACACCACGAACTGCTCTAGCTATTGGCTGCCACCCAGATGACATTGAATTCATGATGGCAGGAACGTTGTTTTTATTAAAAGGACAAAACATTTCCCTGCATTACCTGAATATTGCAAATGGCAATTGTGGTACTTTGGAATATAACCGTGAAGAAATTGAGGTTATTCGAAGAAAAGAAGCTCAGACAGCAGCAGCTTATCTCGGCGCAACATGGTATCCAAGTTTTACCAATGATTTGGAAGTAGTTTATGACCTAGATATTGTCCGCAAAACAGCTGCAGTTATTCGTCAGGTCGCCCCAGATATCATCCTAATACCCGCTTTGCTCGATTATATGGAAGACCATATGAATACAGCCCGTATAGCGGTGACAGCGGCCTTTACTATAAACATGCCTAACTTTTATACGATACCCCAAGTTGATCCTATTCGAAAAGAGGTCGCTTTGTACCACGCTTTACCGTATGGACTCCACGATGGGTTATCCCGGAAAGTTGAAGCGCAACTCTACACCGACATTTCTTCGGTCATCGACCATAAAGAACATATGCTCTCCTGCCACGTCTCACAGCGTAACTGGTTAGACGATAGTCAGAAGCTCGACTCCTATGTTCAAACTATGCGCGATATGAGCCAGCAGGTGGGGAATGACTCGGGACATTATAGCTATGCAGAAGGATGGATACGCCATAATCCATTAGGTTACAGTATGCCTAATTATAAACCACTGGAGCAGGTTTTACACGCTTATGTGCTACCTGCTAAGCCAACGTTTTAGCCAATCGAAAGCTTTTTCTTAAGCAGACGAGATGCTCGCTCTGGCATAGGTTGCACGTAGTATATTTTACAACCGCTATACCTGTTCTTAGACGATGTGGCCCTCAGTTGAGATAATCCCTGACCAAATAAGCCTGACAGAAAAATGCCTTTTACAAAAACTGATTCTACTTACCGTGCTCATAATATTTTACCTTAACACCAAACATAAAGGAATTGCTCCAAAGAGAGATCTTGGCAAACCTCAGAATACCGAGCCATAAGTAGCGTATAACTAACATCTTAATGGGTTTTTATAGTAACAAGAACTCTAATCGCTAAATAATTCGTGCAACCTTTAACGAGCCAATCGTTTATTGATCTCTGCTATTATTATTTCGGCTACTTGTTCGGGAATTAAGCTGTCGGTCTGGATGACTAAATCGGCTACTGTAGGGTCGGTGTTGTCGATGCCGTAGATTCTCTTATAACGAGCTGTATCATAAGCATCTCTCCTTTTAGTCTCAATTAGTCGATCTTGCCAAGAACCCCCTTCTCGTTTATGAATTCGAGTGACTCGTTCTTCCAACGAAGCTTTTAAGTACACTTTAAGATCAGCATCTTCCAACATCCAGATCGCTAAACGGGAACCGAGTACACAATTGGTATGCTCTAAGGCCATCGCAACTTGTCTGGCATCTAGTTCGCGATCAATCGAATCGTCTTTTTCGGCCATCTTACAAAATGTCCAAAAATCGACACCCCGTTCTTGGGCTAAGTTACGAAAAGTATAGTTAATCAGAGGATATCCCATGCGCTCAGCGACAAAAGTACTCACTGTCGTATTCCCACATCCACTTCTTCCTGAAATTGCCACTCGCATGCCTGACTCCGATTTATTCAATGTTACGTACCTGTTCACGAATATTTTCAAGATTATCTTTTAGGGCAATCACCTGTTGATTCACCTCGATCATAATACTCTTACTCCCAATCGTGTTAATTTCACGATTCATCTCTTGCGCTAAAAAATCGAGCCGTTTACCTATTGGTTCATTAGACTCCAATAAATCATGAAATGCTTCAATATGGGCTTGTAAGCGGACTATCTCTTCATTGATAGAATACTTGGCTAACAACATTGCAACTTCCTGTAGAAAGCGATTTTCATCATAGCCTTTTTCTCCAAGGAGCTCTTCAAAACGATTGATTAAATTTTCTTTTAATTTCTCTTCTAACGCATCCGCATTCGATACCACACCATCTAAACTAGATTGTAACTGCGTTCCTAAGCGAAACAGATCTCGCTTAGTCGCCGCCCCTTCGCGCTCTTTCGAAGCTTTAAAGACCACTAAAACCTCATCTAAGAGATCAAAGAGAGGCTCTTTGTAACGTGAGACATCACTATCACGTAAAGGAACCAAAACTCCTTCAGTCAGTAGAAAATCTTGTAACGTAGCTTCTTGTTGTAAACCGGCTAGACGTTGGATAGTTGCAAACGCTGTTTTATATTGCTGAACGGCAGCTTCATCAACACGTAAGTTCAAATCAGTTTTCAACTGACGCAACCGAATGTTCAGTTCAACCCGCCCGCGCGAAACTACAGTTTTAATACGTTCGTCCAAAGCAATCTCAAATGACGAAAGAGAGGGGGGAATGTTATGAATAATCTCTAAATAACGACTATTATAAGATTTTAATTCTACGGTTAATAAAAAATCTTCTGTTAAACGCTCACTATAGCCAAACCCAGTCATGCTCAGCATGATTCACTCCTTCTGTGAGAGGCAATTCGCATTGCAACTCCGTGGGTGTTTCCCGCCCCCATCGTAACGCAGAGATCACCGGGGTGCAACAGGTCTCCTAACGATGAGATTAAAACTTCTTCTGCCTCACAAAAGAGGGCACCAGCTGCCTGGGCTAATTGCTGGCCTAACGCATGCGCGCAATTAGAATCCCCATCGTGTCGTGCCGAGGTCGCTATTGGCCTAATAACAGCTTTATCTGCTAAACTGAGGGCCGTGACAAACTCATCAAAGAAAGCCATCGTGCGCGATGCTGTGTGCGGAAAAAAAACAACCACCACCCGTCGCCAGGGAAAACGCTCTCGCAAACTTGCTAGTGAAACTTCAATTTCACGCGGATGATGGGCATAATCTTGTACATATACTACACCTTCAGCTTCAAACAACACTTCAACACGGCCAGCACAACCAGGAAAAGAAGAATTTTCATTCAACAATGCCGCCAAGATAGGATCTGCCAAAAGAGATTGAACATCAAAAGAGCCACTTTTGCACCGCAGAAGAATACAAGAACCTAAAATCGCGGCTCCAACACCATCTAAACAAAGAGGAATTGAGGCTAATTGAGTATGGAAATGGCCATGAAGCGGTTCTAACCGATAAGAACTTTCCTGCAAGCCCCCGGTATACTCTGTTAAACGCAACATACTGCTAGCGTGTTGCCCATACGTTATTACAGTAAGATCTGGCCGTTCAAAACCAATCCATTCGATTAATTGGCGACTCATAGAAGAATCAGTTGGGCATACTGCAAAACTAGAAAACGGTAATTGAAGCAATAACCTCTTAAAAGATTGTAACGTCTGCTCTTCATCTTTAAACCAATCGGGATGATCATGTTCAACAGTGGTCACCAAGACCCCTTGTAAGTCGTATAAGAGAAAATGATCACGATACTCACAAGCTTCTAGAATAGAGAAATCCTCACCAATTGGATTTGCAGGAACAAGCTCTCCTTGAATATGGGTCCCATAGAGGGACAAATACGAGACTCCAGTTTTTCTAAGGATCCAATCTAAACTGCCACAGGCTGTCGATTTGCCATGAGTACCAGCGATACCAAAACTAGGGAGCGTACGACTCAAATGAGCAACAAACTGGGGATAACTAAAAACGAGAATTTTATTTTGGATGCCCCTACTTACTTGTGGGTTAGCACTAGTATAAGCTGCGCTATGGATGAGCATAGTACAATCAGCAGGCATCACTTCAGCTGAAAAAGTTTCAAACCAGGTAATATTCGCAGCCTTCAATACAGCCTCTGTAGCAAACACTTCAGGCACATCAGAACCTGTGACATTTACACCGAAACGGACTAATTGGCAAGCAAGGGTAGCCATACCGGTTCCTTTGATCCCCACCAAAAAGAGCTGTTTGCCCTGTAAATCAGAGAGAAAGCTCATCAAATTCTCCTCTAGAAACAAAAAAAGACTGCCACATCACGACAGTCTCATGCAAACGTACAAATAATGTTATTTCGCGTTTTTAAAGGTTGCATTGCACTGCTTACAAATCATAGCTTTAGCGCCATCAACCTCATGTTCATATAAAACCTTAATCCCTGTTCGTTTACAAACAGGACAATCTCCCCGGCCCTGAGACTTCTGATCTCTGATGCCGGCACCTCTATGTGCTTTTGCCATGAATTACTCCTTCATACTGGAAATCAATACGCTATGACTATAGTGAGCAAGAAAAAGATTGTCAAGCGTTGCTATCTTACACCTTATAGGATAAAACGGGGTAATTGGCAGTATTGGAATATGGTTATAACGTCCAACGCAGACCAATATGTATAGCCGGATCTTCGGTTTTTAAGGGGATGCTCGCCGAAATATCGAGAACAACCTTCCTAATTTGACCACCAATTCCAAAGGTAATAGCACCGGTTCCATGTAAGTTAAATAACGAGACATCAAGGGGCCTTTTTTCACGGTAGCCAGCACGTAGAGCAACCCAAAAATTACTTAAAAATTGGACTTTCCCTTCAAGACCTAGCCGTACCGAACGATTATTGGTATCACCGAGGTCGGTTAAATCAATAGCACTATTGATCACTACACGATTTAATTCATTATTTTCATTGTATATAGGAGAAGAAAAAGCTAAACCAACTGTAGAACTATTAAACAAATCGACAATATCTAACACCAATTCATTGGTAGTGTAATCGAAATTAAATAGGGAATTCGTTACCAATCCAATCGAAACCCACTGATAGGAAAGAAGTAGCCCAAGCCCTGTCGTAAAAATTTGACCGTCAGCACTGGTTCGGTTGTAACGTTCGAGGTGAGTTCTGGTAATGTAATCTCTGATGGCATGCCCCTCACGAATAGTGACATCGCGCTCAAACCGGTTTCCACCTCGGGCATAAAACCCAACTGAAATCGAGGGCCATCCATAGGCCAGTGTAAGTTGGATTCGAGAATCATTGTAAGCTATAAATTCTAGTTCTGAACCAGAGAGAGTCCTCTCCTCTAGTACACTGGCCAAGCCTATTGCCAAGGCAATATAGCGGTTACTAAACAACATCTCCACCGTAGTAGAGGGATGTTGTACCCATGGGATCGGATCTCCAGCAACTGTAGCAACCCCCATATTCTCACCAAATCGTGCTCCAAGATGAAACACGGGAAACTCCCACTTATACAACGCTGCTGGATTACGATAAAAAGCACCTTGCAGATCAGTTAACGCAACTCCAGTAGAACCCATAGCGACACTCCGCAAATCCGAAAAGCGAGTGATTGTAGAAAAGTCTTCCCCTGTGGCCATGAGAATATGTAGCGGAAGGAGCAATACAATGATTATAATCAGCCAAGACCTTCGCACTTTTTTTGCTCTCCTCTCATATTTAGAAACGACTTAATTCTTTGACAAGCTAAAACATCCCCATTACTTTGGGCAAGAAACATTTCAACTTTATCCAGTGTATGTTTTTCAGTAATTTTGCGCAATAACGCATAAAGTCGTTTTTCAAGACGAGCTCGTGCCTTCCCCTCCATCTCTGGCCCTAGACCAACGCAAGCTGCAACTAAGATTTCTAGCGCTTCCTCCTCCGTTGTACAAGATGATTTTTCTAACACTGCAACCTGTTTTTCTAGATCAGCAAGCGCCATATTCAAAAGAACATCACCACGAGGGAGTCCATCTAGCATCAACCCTCCAATAAACTGAAAAGGGGGAAGATTTTGGGGAGTACGAAACACTGCTGCACTGAGCTCATCTAACCGCTCCATCAAGGGCAATATTTTTAAACCGGTTCCAACGGGGACTTGTAAGCCCTCGCTCTTGCCCGTGATAAATACATATTCAACATTCTTGTTACCTGCAACTCTTTGGCGCCCTCCTTGATTCCGTTTGTAAAGCGGAATAACAGTCACCGGCTGATGCCGAGGCATTAATAACTCATGGATACGTTCAATTTCCACAATGCCGGAAGCAGGATAGGTTAAGACAATATGGCGCGCATCAATACTTCCCAGAAGGTGTACAAAGGCCTTATCGGCCTTGGATAGTGAACAAAAGGGGCTATGGGTCTGTTTCCAGTCACTTCGAATACCAGCTTTAGAAAGTAGCTGCCCCTCCTTATCCCGTTGATTAGAAGGGCTAAAGTCATCCCACATCGTAATTGTATTTAAGAGATGATACGTACTGCCATATTGGTGCACAGTAGCCGGAGGATCTAGATAACAAATATCAGCACTAGAGCGTTTAACAAATTTTGAAGCTTCACAGAGATTCATTTCTCCTCGGGGCACTTCTGCATCGGGTAACACTGGTGGGGTGAGCAAACAAGGCTCTACAATGCGTTTTCTTATAACATTGCCAGCACCTGCAAAACTTTTATGGTAAGCGGTGAAAGAACCAGAGGTATTGGCCTTGCGCGAAGCTTCGTAGAGAATTGAAGCTAATACGACCGCTTTTTCATTCGCACTTATGCGCCCTTCAATCCAATCGGTTTCAATTACCTCGCGTACCGCGTCCAAAAACCGGGCATTAGCTGCGGTAAAAAACAATCGCTCGCGCTTACCATCATAATCTTCATCATCCTGCGGTGCATAGTAGCGACTAAGAAAAGGGCGTGCTAAAGCTGAAGCCGATTCACTGGCAAACAACCCTTGCATATTCAAAAGTGAGAAATAGGCATCGAGCCCTCCCATCTCGGGCAACATAGGATTTAAATCATCATTTTCTAACGAGAGATAAACGTGGTTAATCAGATAGGAGAATGGTTGAGTGTCCCCAGCACGTACAGCCATGCCCATTCCCCGCGCCAGCCGAGAAACAACACCGGAGCCACAAAAGGGATCAAGAAACAAGGGGGTGCCCCGTCTTGGAGTTAAACTCGATAATATTAGGCGCAAAGAGTCACTAATCGGACGTTTGCTACCGATTATAGAGATTAATTGGTTGGTCTCATATCTTGGTAATGCCAATGCCACTCGGCTCGACTCCTTCCCGCACTTTACCTTGTAAATTCAAAAGAACATTGGTACGATACGTGTAAAAAGGTTGCTTAATGAAAAGATTATCAGTGTTATGGACAAATAACAAGGTCCGTTCTGAATGCAGAATCCATGGAGAATCAGACCCTATGGTGAACACTGTCTCATTTTCATCACAAAGCTGTACTCCCACTTCTATTTTTATCGCTATCCAGGGTCTCCATGTTGACGGCCACTTTTATATTACCCAAGCAATTGCTAATGGAGCTCCCGTAATTGTCCACAGTGACCCACTCAAAGAATATAAAAAAGGAGTTGTCTATATAGCTCACCCTAACCCACGCCGGATTGCATCGCTGTTCTGCCATGCTTTAGCTGGTCCCCTCCCCTCCACTATTATTGGGGTAACCGGGACAGATGGTAAATCGACCACTTGTGAATTCCTCTGGCAATTACTCCAAAACATGAAAATTCGTTGTGGCCTTCTTTCAACTATTTCTAGGGATGACGGAGGTGGGCGTAAAGAGAGTCCGTATCGACAAAGTACTCCCGAAGCGCCCCAATTATATGAATTTCTGACTACCTGTTACCAAAACGGCCTCGAAACAGTCATCTTAGAAACCACCAGTCATGGCCTATCTGAAGAGGGTTCCCGTTTGGCCGACCTTACCTTTGCTGGGGCTATCTTTACTACTATCACTAGCGAACATTTGGAATTCCACAAAACTCACACCCGCTATATTGAAGCTAAAATGAATCTAGCTAAACAAGTCGCTTTAGATGGTTGGATAGTTATTCCACATGACTTTCTCTACCGCGATCTTATCTTAGCAACGGCACATAAGGGGACCCGCATCCTTACCTACGCCTTAGATGCTCCCGCAGAGGAAGTAAATTTAAAGGCAACCACTGCTAAACAGAGTTGGCTCTCTCGTACCATTGCCCTCACCCCTTCTTTGTTTTTCAACATACCCTATGGCCCCCATTATTATGCTCATAATGCCTTAGGGGCTCTTTTGGCGACCCATGCAGTAACGAAAAAAGCCTTTGAACATATTATCGTGGCAAAGAACCCACTGCTTCCTGTTGCGGGAAGATTTGAAGTCATAGCCGAGAAAAGTCCGTGCACGATCATTATAGATTTCGCCCACACGGGGGATGCTTTTGAAAAACTCTTTGCCCATGTGCGCTCTTTCCAAGCCAACAAAAAACTGATCGCCCTTTTCGGCGTAGCGGGCGAACGCGACCGTAATAAACGCTTTTCCATGGGAGCCAGTGCCGCTAAGTGGTGCGATGCAATCTTTTTGACCGACGAAGATCCCCGGGGAGAACCTCCTAGCCAGATTGAAAGTGACTTGCGTCAGGGCATTGAAGCGGTGCCTAGCCATCCTGAAGTTTTTTGGATACCCGATAGAACACAGGCAATTGCGGCAGCTCTAGATTATTGCACAGCCTCTGACATCCTCCTTTTACTCGGCAAGGGACACGAAAAAAGTATCCAATATGCAAATTTCAGCCTAGCCTGGAATGAACGAGAAATCGTTGAAAGACTTCTAGAACAAAGGAAGGATCTTCATGCTTAAAGGTCAAACAGTAGCTCTCTTATATGGAGGAAAATCGGTAGAACATGCTGTCTCTTGCCGATCAGCAGCTACTATGTACCAACGGATAAAAGCATGTGGCCACACCATCATTCCTATAGCAATTGATCGAAAAGGGCAGTGGTCTTTACACGAGCCAGCCAGTGATTATATGCCCTCAGCATTCAAACAAGCAAGTGAAGTCATCATCCGCCCGGGCCATGGTCTGTGGTTGCCTAAAGAAGAAAAACCCCTCCCCATTGATATCTGTTTTCCCGTTACCCATGGTAGTGGCGGAGAGGATGGATTACTCCAAGGCCTTTTAGAATTAACTAATCTACCGTACGTCGGATGTGGAGTCCAAGCATCCGCGGTTGGCATGCATAAACATTTGGCAAAAATAGTCGCCCAGCAAGCAGGAATTAGCGTATTGCCTTCGTATTTATGTCAAGCTCAAACAATACAACCATATCGTGATGCACAAAATCCAGAATTCATGAAGCTCTTTTCTGCTATCCAACAAAAGCTGGGCCCTTCTATTATCGCCAAACCGAATGATGGGGGTTCTTCAGTCGGTATTTCGGTCCTTCACCCCGTCTCAAGCGAAAACTTGTGGCAAGCCCTCCACTCTGCCTTCCGTTTTACTCAAACCGTATTACTTGAACCATTTCTTCAAGAGATTCAAGAAATTGAGTGTGCAGTAGTATCTACTAAAGGACAGATCTACGCCAGTGAAGCGGGCCTCGTTGTCGATAGCGAACATGCAAAGAATCACTTTTTAACCTATGAACAAAAGTACCTCTCGTCGCAGCAAGCTTACATACAAGTTCCAGCTCCTCTTGCTCAAAGAACGCTATTACAAATATCTGAACAAGCTAAAATAATAGCCCAATCTATTGGCGTCCAAGGGTATGCCCGTGTAGATTTCTTCTATAAATCAAAGACTGGTGAAATTTGGTTTAACGAAATAAACACCTTACCAGGCATGACTGCTCAAAGTCACTTCCCCACGCTTGTCCAGACTATGGGCTATACGTGGGAAACAGTAATTGAAACCTTGCTCTTGGAAGGGTTCTTTGCCTACAATCAACGCTCAGTACGACAAGTACAGGCGGTGGAGTAAAGGATGGAGACAATTTGGTTCCACGTCGACATGGATGCTTTCTATGCGGCTATCGAACAACTCGATCATCCAGAGTATCGTGGCAATCCGGTGATTGTTGGCGGATTAGGGAACCGCGGGGTTGTCTCAGCTTGTTCGTATGAGGCCCGCGTTTTTGGTGTCCACTCTGCTATGCCTATCTATAAAGCTCGCCAACTCTGCCCGCAAGCCCATTATGTACGTCCCCGTATGGAACGTTACAGTCAAATCAGCCGCAAGGTCATTAGCATCCTAGAAACCTTTAGCCCGGTGGTTCAACAAATCTCAATTGATGAAGCGTTTCTCGATATGAGTGGGACAGAGCGGTTATTTGGCAAACCGCGTCAAGCTGCAATTCTTTTAAAAACCCGGGTAAAAAATGAGACAGGTTTGGTAATAAGTGTGGGAATTGGGGCTTCCCGTTTTATTGCCAAAATGGCGAGCGGTTATGACAAACCGGATGGATTGTGCCGAGTTTCCCCAGGAAACGAGATTGCTTTTGTGGATGCAGTCGGATTAAAGAAACTCTGGGGTATTGGAGAATCAACCCTAAAGGCTTTAGCCCGTCATTCAATTACGAGTGTGCCCCATTTGCGCCAACACAGCTTAAATCATCTTCAACAGCTGTTTGGAGAGGCTACCGGCCTTTACTTACACCAAGTAAGCCACGGCTTAGATCCAGGAATTCATACAGGAGTTACTAAATCTAGGTCTATAAGCACAGAAATGACCTTTCCCGTCGATGTTTCTAAACGCACCGTCTTAGAACAAAATCTCTTGGGGATGAGCCATGAAGTGATGTTTCGTACCATCCAAGAAGGAGTTTTAGCCTCCACGGTAACTGTAAAAATTCGCTTTAGTGATTTTAGCACCATCAGTGTCCAAACAACGGCTGAAAAACCATTTTTCTCAGCTGAACAAGTTTTTACGTTAGCCAAATCCCTCCTTGCCAGTCGTTGGCAAGAGGGGCAACCAGTACGTTTGTTAGGTGTTGCCCTTCATTCAATTACTGCTGGAACCCCTTTTCTCCAGCAAGAACTGTTCGAGAACCCCTATCAGCGTAAAAGAGATTTAGAGAAGGTAGTTCTTAATCTCCGATCCAAAGGGCGTAATGTCCAAAAAGCTAGCTTACTTACTCCGCAAGAAGAAGAAAAGAGTCCCTAAGTTCAAAGCTACTCCCTTGCAGGGGTCACTTAATTGGTGCTACAGTACCAACGGAAATGAGAGCGGAGGAATTGGTAATGGGGTTGCATATTGTATTATTTGAACCAGAAATACCACAAAATACTGGTAATATTGCCCGTACTTGTGCTGCATTGCATGCCACCTTACATCTTGTTCACCCCTTAGGTTTTACCATTACCGATCGAAAGTTAAAGCGAGCTGGTCTCGATTATTGGCATTTATTAGATATTCAACAACATACTTCAATTTCAGCCTTTATGGATCGTTATAATCAAGCTCCTTTGTGGTTTTTCACCACAAAAGCTCATCAGATTTATAGTGAAGTTACGTACGGAGAAGATGCTTTCTTAATTTTCGGCAAAGAAACAGCTGGTATTGATGAAGCACTTTTAGTCGCTCATGCGGATCGTTGTATCCGGATTCCCATGTATGATGATGCCCGTTCATTAAATCTCTCCAATAGTGTCGCAATTGGCGCCTATGAGTTTGAACGCCAACACCATTTTTCAGGATTGCTTGCTTCTGGAAATTTGCATCGTCTCTCATGGCCTCAATTGTATGGAGGGTAATAGATGAAAACCTTTGGATTTATCGGATGTGGCACGATGGGTTCAGCCATAGCGGAATGTATAGCGCCCTTACAAAACACCAAGATTCTACTCTATGACGTCCGAGAGGAAGCCGCCAAAAAGCTTGCCTCAAGTACGAACGCTACGGCTGTTTCATTGACTGAGTTATTAGAACAATCCCACATTGTCGTTTTAGCTGTGAAACCGCAAGTTCTCCCACTCCTCTATAATCAACTAGGTAAGTACCAAGATATTCGTTGGATCTCCTTGGCAGCTGGCGTCTCTCTAGCAACACTTTCCAAGCAGCTCCACTCAAACAATATTATACGTATCATGCCTAATATTGCTGCAGCAATCGGTAGATCTGTGACGGCAGTGTGTCCCCATGAACAAGCCGATCCCTATTTTATAGAAGAGGCAATGGCCTTTGTAAATAACTTCGGAACAGGACATACCCTTGAAGAAAAAGACTTGGCGGCCTTTATTGGTGTCTCAGCTTCGGCCATTGCTACAGCCTTTGCCTTTTTACATGGCATAGCTATGGGAGGCGTGCATCAAGGATTACCCTATGCCAAGTCCCTAGCTTTAATTAGTGATACAATCGAAAGTGCTGCAGCCCTGACCCGTCAAACCCACCAACACCCCCAAGAATTGCAAACTCAAGTCTGCTCACCAGGAGGAACCACCATAGAAGCCATGAAAGTACTTGGAGAAAGTGGTTTTATGGGTATACTCATGGAATCAGTAGCAGTAGCTAGCCAAAAAACACGTGATTTAGAAGCCGTAGAAAAATAACATACACAACGAGGAATACATGATAGATTTAAAAGAATTAAAAACAAGACAATATGAGATTGCCACAAATATCAAAAATCGTGGTATGAAAGTCGATATTGATACCATCATAGCCCTGCAAGAACAACGTGCTGGAATTCTCCAAGCTAGCGAGAGTCTACGTGCACGACGAAATGAAAATGCAGCCAAAATGAAAGGTAAAGTCGAGCCACATATCCGCACAACCCTCATCCAAGAAGGGAAAGAGCTAAAAGAAGAGATTGCTACACTTGAATCCTCTCTTAGGGAAGTAGAGGAAAAGTATCTTACACTGGCTAAAACGATCCCTAATTATGCCCATCCCGATGCACCAATTGGCTCTCTCGATACCGATAACCGAGAAATAAAGCGATGGGGCGAACCTGTATCCTTGCCATTTACCCCCAAAGATCACACCGAAATTGGAGAAGCTTTAGACTTGATCGATTTTGATACCGCAACCCGTGTCTCGGGGCCCAAGTTCTATTACCTGAAAAATGAAGCGGTCATTTTAGAGCTAGCACTTCAGCGTTACGCCCTCGATATACTCCGTAAACACGGTTTTACCCTCACGATTACCCCAGATATTGCCAAAGAAGAAATAGTGGAAGGTATTGGTTTTAATCCACGAGGACCAGAGAGTAATATTTATACAATTGAAGGAACAGGGACCTGCTTAGTTGGTACCGCCGAAATAACACTTGGAGGCTATCATAGTGATCAAATCCTCTCTGAGAGTGAACTGCCAATAAAGTTGGCTGGACTGTCACACTGTTTTAGACGAGAAGCGGGGGGAGCTGGGCAGTACTCGAAGGGTTTGTATCGGGTCCATCAGTTTACTAAAGTTGAAATGTTTGTCTATAGCCTCCCCTCTCAATCAGAAGAGATGCATAGCGAACTCCTTGCAATAGAGGAAGAAATTTTCCAAGGTCTCGAATTACCCTATCGGGTTGTTGATACTTGTACAGGCGATTTGGGAGCACCGGCGTACCGCAAATATGATATTGAAGCTTGGATGGCAGGAAGGGGTGATTATGGAGAGGTAACTAGTACCAGCAACTGTACTGATTACCAAGCGCGGCGTTTGAATATTCGCTATCGTGATACAGATGGGACAATTCAGTATCCCCACCTACTCAATGGTACCGCAGTTGCAGTTTCGCGAGCTATTGTAGCTATCCTTGAAAACTTCCAACAGGAAGATGGTTCAATTACAATGCCAAAAGCTTTAATTCCGTATCTAGGATTTTCTGAAATTAGGCGTTGAATTAGGAGAACAAAATGACAATTTCTGCTTTGTCTACAGATTTTTATGAGTTAACCATGATGCAGGGATATTTTCTTACTAAAAATAATCCCCATGTCATCTTTGATATGTTTTATCGTTCGAATCCTTTTAATGGTAGTTATGTGGTTTTTGCTGGTCTCCAAGAACTACTGAGACGAATCGAACTATTTGCTTTTAGCAAGGGTGATATTGACTTTCTCCGTTCACTCCACAAGTTTGATGAGCGGTTTCTCACCTACCTCTCTGAATTTCGCTTTGAAGGTACTATCTTGGCGGTAGAAGAAGGTACGGTAGTTTTCCCAGGAGAGCCCTTAATACGTGTTGAAGCAACCATGATGGAAGCCCAATTAATTGAAGGCATGCTCCTCAATACTATAAACTTTCAGTCACTCATTGCCACGAAGGCCTCCAGAATGTATAACGCCAGTGCGGATGGGGAGATAATGGAGTTTGGTTTACGGCGAGCCCAAGGCCCCGATGGAGCCCTTTCTGCCTCTCGAGCCGCTTTTATTGGGGGTTGTTCCGCCACTAGCAACACTCTTGCCGGTAAGATCTATAAGATACCTGTTGCAGGCACCATGGCCCACTCCTGGGTGATGTCCTTTGAATCGGAAATAGATTCATTCCGTGCTTTTGCCGATATTTATCCTGACACAACAATTCTCTTAATCGATACCTATGACACACTAGGATCGGGGATAGACAATGCCATCACAGTGGGTTTGGAACTCAAAGCAAAGGGAAAGAAAATGGGGGTACGCCTCGATAGTGGCGACCTCAGTTACTTGTCACGAGAAATTAGGAAAAAGCTCGATGCTGCCGGCCTTACCGATACTCGGATCTATGCCTCTAATGATTTAAATGAAGAGATAATTGAGACGCTTGTTCGGGATAAAGTCCCTATTGACTCTTGGGGGATCGGAACTCATTTAGTAACTGGAGGTTCGCAGAGTTCTCTTAATGGCGTCTATAAACTCTCATCACGCCAACTTCCAGATGGTTCTTGGTTACCAACCATGAAGGTTACCAATACCTTTGAAAAGGCAACTAATCCAGGGCGCAAACAAGTGTGGCGCTTTGCCGATGCTGAAGGGTCTTTTTTAGCCGATCTTATAACATTAGAAGAAGAAGTTATTTCTACTGATCAGGATTATGTTTTTTACCACCCATTCAGTGATGCTGATTTTTTCACTATGCGCAAAAGTCGGTTCGTAACAGCAACACCCTTGTTGCGTATGCGAATGAGTGCCGGAAAAATAACCAATGATCCAGTGGAATTAGTACAAATTCAACAATATGCGAAAGATAATTTAAGATCTTTACATAGCACCTATAAGCGGATGATTAATCCTCACATCTATAAAGTTTCCCTCTCTAGAGACTTAAAAACTTTAAAGACCCAGCTGGCAGTAGAGGGAAGAAAGAAGATTAATAACGTGTAATATAGCGTAAAATACCTTCTGCAATCGCATTTGCCATTGCAGAGCGCCAACTCTCTTGGGTCATGTTGTAGGCTTCTTCAGCGTTACTAAGAAAACCTACTTCTACTAGGATTGTAGGGACTTTGCTGGCATGTAAAATCCATAGATTTTGTTCCTTAATGCCCCGATTTGGCATGGTGGGAAAACTCTTGCGAATCTCTTCGACCATGGCTGTAGCCAATAATACATTCTCACGATTTAAAAACTTATTTACATCACCAGCGGTGTAGTTGGCATACCGCGCTATCTCCCAATCGGTAGCATTGCTATCTAGAAAGCGAACCCATTTGTCTCTCTCTTTTAGCAGTACTTCAAAACCTGATGCACTCCTAAAATGAGAAGAGTTAACATGAATCGAGACAAATATAGTCGTTTTTCCGATGCCGGGATCTAGTTGCGTCGCTATATTGGCTCGTTCTTCTAAGGGAATAAATTCATCAGTTTCACGAGTTAAAATTACAGAAAGATTTGGATCTTGTCGGCGCAAGTGTTGACCTACGCGCAAAGTGAGGTCCAACACAATCTCTTTTTCCTGCAGCGACCCCTCCGCGATAGCTCCCGGATCGTGTCCTCCATGGCCGGCATCCAAGACGACGATACCAACTGGGGATGCAAAAGGAGAGGCGGTAATTACAAAGATAGGGAACACTAAGGACAGAAGTGCCCAGAATAATTTTGTACTTTTCATTGAGCTTTTTCCGCTATTTCCCATTGTTCTACAAGTTGTTGGAAATCAGTTTTATACAGGGCTAAGCGCTTTTTGACTTCGGCGTGCAGATGGGAATCGTTAAAACGTCTGACCCGTTTTGGGTAATTTTTCCCGTTAATTTGGCGCACCCCCAAGGCTTTGGTATGTACTCGCTTAATCCCCTCACGCTGTGAACGATCTTCTATGATAAATTGACGATCAACAAAAGTACATTGTATTGCATCTATATTAAAAATCGGATAACCGTAGAGCCAAGCTCGTAGTCCAAAATCGAGCACTTGCCAATAATCACCTTCAATTAACTCATCAAAGCCACGTAACCGTTGAAATAATGCTCGTTCATATATTCCTATTCCTAAAAAAGGATACAACGTTGCGGTAATAGATTGTTGTGGAATAAAGGAAATCGGATCAATTATGTCGTTTTTTAGCATAGGTGCTTGAATAACTGGAATAAGTTCACCTAGCCTATTTGTAACTATGGGTGTCACTGCAGCTGGTTTATCGCTTCGATGTAATAGTTCAATGGCTGTTTCACCTGAAAATACAACTTGGCGTAGATCACTGCGTGTCAGGTAAAAAAATGTAGTATAACACTCGTTAGCCAAGGCGTTAGCCAAGGTACCAAAGGAGACTGGTTGTCTAAACACAATAAAAGTAACATCAGGAAACCGTTTTCGTAGCTCAGGGATGCGGCCCTGATCTTCATACATCAAGACATGTAAGGCCCATGGCTCATAATCTTCTAAAGAGGCAATGGATTGGGCTAAAATCTCCCCGCTCTCAACTGCCAACATCCCAATGGAAAGAGTCTCTTCGCGATGCAAAAGACTGATCCGTTTGCCAATGTCCTGTTTTCTGTGAAATATTTGGTAATTATTCTGCATAATCCAAAAACACAATATCCTCTGGTCGGAAAATTACATCCGCCTTACCTTTGCGCACATGCTTAGGTATATCTTTACTCTGACACCCCGCCATTTCCATAATCTCTGTGCTATTATAATAGGGAACAGCCTTAGCAACTTTATTTATCATGACAACATCTCCAGCGTGAAAAACGCCTTCAACTGCTACAATCCCGGATGGCAATAGGCTATTATGGTGACGTAAAGCCTCTACAGCACCAGCATCAATCCAAATAGTCCCTTCTGGTGAGCTGTTAATAATCCAACGAGAACGTTGTTTGAGGGTCTTTTCAGCATGAAAATAGGTTCCTAACACTTCTCCACTGTGAATTCTAGATAACACCTGATCTTCATAACCACTAGCAATCACTGTGGCACACCCAGCAGTGGAAGCTATTTTTGCTGCAAGTACTTTAGTTTTCATCCCACCAGTAGCAAAAACACTCCCCGCTGAACCGGCGTATGAAAGAATCGTATCGTCAATTTTGACTATCTCGGTAAGCAATTGAGCGTCGTTATTTTGACGCGGGTCTTTGGTATATAATCCCGCGATGTCAGTTAAGATAATCAAAAGATCAGCGTCAATCTTACTAGCTACGAAGGCACTCATGCGATCATTATCGCCAAAGGCGGTCCCAATTTCAGCGGTACTGACTACATCATTTTCATTAATAATGGGGACAACCCCAATATCGAGCAAAGTCGTAATGGAGTTCTTCAAGTTTACAAATGTTTTACGTTGGTTCATTTCACTACGAGTCAACAATATTTGCGAGCAGATAACATTATGCTGTTTGAATGCAGTACGGTAGTGGCTCATAAGAAGTGGTTGTCCGATGGAGGCACAAGCCTGACGCAAAGCAATTCGCTTGACTGCACTTTTAATCCCTAATTCTTTAGCTCCTAGGCCAATTGCTCCTGAGGAGACGAGCAAGACTTGTATTTTCCGTTCGCGCAAGGCCACAATGTCTGTAACAACTTGTTCAATCCGCTCTATATTAATACCATTGTGTTCAGAGAGGAGGTTCGTGCCAACTTTAACAACAACGCGCTGAACAGTTGAAAAATCTCGCTTCATCACTCTTCTTCTTTCCATAAACTGGTTCCATCCAAATCCATATCAATATGTTTAAAAGGTTTACCTTGGGCATAGGGGGCGACTATTTGTCCATCGCCGGCTAGGAGCCATTTGCTTGTTACTAAACCATCTAAACCGACAGGACCGCGGGCATGTATTTTCTGGGTACTGATGCCCACTTCAGCTCCCAAGCCAAAACGGAAGCCATCTGCAAAGCGCGTACTGCAGTTCCAAAAAACATCAGCTGAATCCACCTCGCGTAAAAAACGTTGGGCTGTCGCCTTATTGCTGGTAATAATAGCATCTGTATGGGCCGATCCATGATACGTAATATGATCAATAGCCTCTTGCAAGGAATCGACAATCTTAATGGCAATCTCGTAGCCTAGGAATTCAGTATCCCAAACGGCCACAGTGGCTGGTTGGCAAGTAATAATTTCAGCTACCCTTTCATCGCCGTGGATAATTACGGACCACGGCTCGAAGGCTTTTTTCAAGCGAGGTAAAAATTGAGAGGCGACTGTGTTATGGACTAAGAGGGTTTCAACTGCATTACACACGGCAGGGTATTGACATTTCGAATCGACAGTCACCGTCAGTGCCATCTCGATATCGCTCTCTTTGTCGATATATAGAGAGCTCAACCCATCGGCATGTCCTAATACGGGGATCTTAGTGTTGTCCATGATATAACGGACAAAATCATTCGATCCACGTGGGATGAGTAAATCAATAATGGTATCTAATTGTAAAATTTCTTGGACATCTTCACGACTTTCCATATGGACAATCCACTCACTGCCAACTTTGTTGTCGCTAAGTGCTTCACGAATCACACTAACTAGTTCTTTATTGGTATATAATGCTTCTCGCCCCCCTTTGAGGACTATAGCATTCCCGCTTTTCAAACACAAAGCGAGAATCTGAATAAGAGCATCGGGGCGTGATTCAAAAATCATGCCAATAACGCCAATAGGAACATTGACGCGCTCTAAAAGTAAGTTATCATCAAGTAAGCGTCGTTCTCGGACCCGACCAATAGGATCTGGTAAAGCGGCCACTTGGCGGATACCTGCACAGGCTTCCACAAGTTTATTCTGGTCAAATACTAACCTTTTCCTAAGTGGCAGTTCAATATTTTCTTGATCTGCAATTTGCAAATCTCGATCATTAGCATCAAAAATACGCTGAGCTTGTTGCTCAAGAGCATCGGCGATGGTGTACAGCATCGCATTTCGAGCCTGGGTTGAAAGATTGCTCAGTCGCCGTTGAGCAGTTTTTATGGTACTGAGTTCTTTTAATAATTTATGCTTTCCCACTCTGGTCCTCGCTTTATATCCTATCCCTTACAGATTACTCTGAATTTTTAACTGATGCAAGGTCACCTCCCCTTGATCTATAAGCTAATTTTCCCGTTGTACTATTGTAAATATAATGGTAAAATTCTTAAATGGTACCACCATAACAAGGAGTATTTCATGGGAGAGAAAAACAAGCGAAAACTGGTATGTGCACTGAGTATCTTACTTATTATCTCATTCACGCTTGTGGCGCAAGGCCACCAAGAAAAAATAGCGGACCCGTATGTTCGCACCGCCACTGATGCCTTAGGGCGTGAAGTAACTGTTCCTGTTCCCATAGAACGGATTATGGTAGTTGGTAGGGCGGCAGTGATGCCAGCAGATGCGTTGTTCATGTTCCCATCACTTGATGAAATTGAGATACTTCTAGCTAAAACGGACCAAGGATTAGGGGATTTTTTCTCTTTGCTCCGACCTGAATTCGCCTTGGAGCCCCGCTTAGGTCAAAAGATAGGAGCGGAAGAAATTATAGCCTACCACCCCACGTTAATACTTACTAAATCGAGCAATTATGATTCTATTGGAACTCAATTAGAACCCTTCAATATTCCGGTTTTTGTGATGGATCTGGAAACTCCGCAAGCATGGAAAGATGAGGTAGTTCAACTGGGAAAACTTTTAGGAGATGAGGAGACTCCAAAGCGTATTATTCGTGAATTCGAAAAGAGAGAAGCTGCCGTAGATTCCCGTATTTCTACGTTAGACGAACACGACAAACCTTCGGTAGTGATGATGCAAGTAGCCGACTCTGATGGAGTAACATCTTTCAGTGTGGCCCCGAAAACATGGATTCAAACTACTTTGGTTGAACGAGCAGGAGGGAAACCGGTCTGGCTCGATGCTAAGTTAGCGACAAACTCTTGGCGTAAAGTCTCTTTTGAACAAATAGCTGCTTGGGATCCGGCCAATATTGTTGTAATTAGTTACAAAACACCAGCAACGCAATTCATCACAAAGATCAAGGAGAGCCCTCAGTGGCAGCAGCTACAAGCAATTAGGCAGAATAACCTTGTCTCAGGTCCAGCCGATGTTATGAATTACATCCAATCGGATAGTCGCTGGATTATGGCTTTAGAGTGGCTAGCTGCCGAATTACATCCCCAATTATTCAAGGATTTTAATATGGAAAAAGTTATTAGAAGTTTCTATAACGACTTTTATGGCATCACCGATGAATCTATCCTGACAACTCTTGTGGCGGCCTACCGGGCAACTTTGGGAATCTGATGGTGGTAAAAATAACTACTTACCGCTTGCGAATTCTCATCCTCGTCTTCCTCTTAATTGCTCTAACAAGTTTTGCCTTGCTTGTGGGGCGCTACCCTACCGCTGGGGTCTCAAACCCGAGAAAACTCTTACATGACCCGTTATTGGCGCAAATCGTTTTAAACGTGCGCCTTCCGAGGGTCTTATTGGCTCTTACGGGTGGAGCTTCTCTCGCTACCGCTGGGTTTGTATTTCAGATGTTATTCGCAAACCCACTTGTAGAACCGGGGTTTCTTGGAATTAGCCAAGGAGCTGCTTTTGGGGCTGCTTCAGCAATTACGTTATGGGGTTTTTCTCCGTTAATTATTCAATTAAGTGCAACATTTTTTGGGTTAACGGCTTTAATAGCTTCCTATTATCTGGCTAAGCGATTTCGTTTTGGCGGATGGATATTACGCCTAGTCCTTTCGGGAATCGCTGTTGGGGCAGTATTTTCAGCCGGATTATCGATTATTAAGCTCATTGCTGCACCGACCACTAGTCTGCAAGATATTACCTTTTGGATGATGGGAGGACTTTGGAATACTACTTGGAAAACAGCCTTAAGCGTCATGCCGGTCATGTGGTTAGCGCTACTGGGCTTATTTGCTGTTCGCTGGCGGATTAATCTCCTTTCTCTCGATGAAAGAACAGCTCACTCGATTGGTATTGCAGTTAACCGGGAGAAGTCTCTCCTCCTTTTTGTAGCAACCGTCGCGACCACCGCAATTATTTCAGTTGCAGGTTTAATAGGATGGGTAGGCCTTATCATCCCCCACTTAGCTCGCCGCCTCTTTGGCTCTGACTCGCGCTTTGCCTTACCAGGTTCAATGCTTTTAGGAGCTTTATTTCTTTTAGCCAGCGATACCCTGGGACGAAGCTTACTTTCTAGTGAAATCCCCTTGGGGGTCTTAACCAGCCTAGTGGGAGCACTCCTTTTTATGGTCATTCTTACCCGCCGCCAAACCGAGGTGAAATTATGAGTTGCGCCTATCGCCTAAAAGGAGTCACCTATACCTATCCTACCCGTGAAAAACCGGCGGTTCTAAACTTAGACCTGTGTATCCCAGAGGGAAAAACTACCGCTTTATTAGGTCCCAACGGTGCTGGTAAATCGACTATTATGGATTTGTTACTACGCTGGAGAAAGCCCGAAGAGGGAGCTATCACCTTATTTGACGAGCCACTGACGGACTATAACAAGAAAAGATTAGGAAGAACGGTGAGTCTTGTGCCTCAGGAAGAGGGTTCACGTTTCTCTTTCTCTGTTTTAGAATATGTCTTATTTGGCCGCTCTCCCTATTTGCATCAATTACAAAGTCCTTCAGCTATAGATGTAGAAATTGCCTACGAAGCAATGGGTAAAATAGGGATTGACCCTATTGCTCAGAGGCCAGTGACGACCTTAAGTGGCGGAGAACACCAATTGGTACTACTAGCTCGTGCACTTGCCCAGCAACCCCGCGTTTTGCTCCTTGACGAACCCACCAGCAGCTTAGACCCAGGCAATACTGCCAAAGTCATCAATATAC
>JAQVOO010000043.1 GCA_028702575.1 Sphaerochaetaceae bacterium | reverse complement strand
GAGTTCAAAGGGACTGGAAATAATGAGATTGTTTTGGATCGTAGAATGGCTGAACGACGATTGTATCCTGCTATTAATATTAAGAAATCGGGGACGAGAAGAGAAGACCTATTATTGACCGAAGAGGAAGCTGCGAAGATCTGGGCTTTACGTAATGCAATTAATCCAATGGAAGATATTGAGATGACAGAACTTCTCATTGACAAAATGAAGAAAACAAAGAATAATGAAGCGTTTCTACGTTCCATGAATACTGGCGCAGTATAATTGGGACACAACAGATTGAAGTCGTCCTTCTGTCAAGGTACAGCCGTAGCAGAAGGTAGCAGTATAGGCATGGAGGCTAAGAAATGAAACAGGGTATTCACCCCAAGTATGAATTAACAAAGGTTACCTGCGCATGCGGGAATGTTTTCACCACGAAATCTACAGTGAAGAATCTCGATATTGAAATTTGCAGTGCTTGTCACCCATTTTTTACCGGTACACAGAAACTGGTCGATACCACTGGTCGAGTTGAAAGATTTAAGAGAAAATACGGACTTTCTGACAAATAATACTTTAAAACAGGTTGTCTGAAAAATAGCCGCTTCGTTGACCGAGGCGGTTTTTTATTGCATTCTACGCGTTGATGGCCTAATATTATTACATAAAGGAACATATGAAACAGATAGCGGAACTCCATCAACTAGAACATGAAGAAAAGCCAAAAGTAGTGGTGACTGTTCCCGGAGTGTATACATTTCTGGGGGAATTTGCTGACTACTGTAAAGGATATACCCTCTGCGGAGCAGCTCCTCTTGCTTTAGAAGTTGCAATTTCTCCACGAACGGATCAGAGTGTCCGCTTGTTTATGGCTCCGATGAAGGATCGTAAACGATTCAATTTGCAAAACATAAAGTTTAGACGAGAAGATCGCTGGGCTAACTTTATAAAAGGGGTTGTCTCTGTTTTAAATGGACGCGGTTTCACCACGGGTGCATTTAATGTAACATTAGCAGGAGATCTGCTATCTAAAGATGGCGCTATGGTGAATTCAGCAATAGCACTGGGAGTTACGCTGGCAATTCGTGGACAATATCATCATGATTTAACACTAGAAGACTGTGCCGCGATTGCCTATTCTGCTCTTTCCACATTTGCCAATGAAGATTGCCGTTTAGTGATGTTTTTGGCCATGCTACAGGTCCGTCACGATTCTTTGTTACTCTATGATGTGCATCATCTAACCTTTGAGCGGATTCCCTACGAAGTCTCCGCTAATTCTCATGTCGCGTTAATAGTTGAGAGTCGGATTTCACCACACGCTTTGCGTGAAGAATTAGCCATCCGTCGTCGAGAAAGTAAACTGGCCTTTGATCATTTACGGGCTATTTTCCCTTCAGGGTTGATTCGTGATATCAGTGAACAAGATATTAAAGAGACAGTGGGCACTCTCAGTGAAGAGGAAAAAAGAATTTGCCTTTATGTACTTTCTGAAAGCAAATTAGCGAAGGAAGGGGCCCGTTTGCTTGCACAAAAAGATATGGTGCTATATGGTAAGATTCTGAGCAGGGTGCAAGCAGGATTGCGAGATGTTTTTGAAGTTACCTGTCCGGAAATCGATTGGCTGACAAAACGTGCTATTGAGTTAAACGGTTGTCTTGGTGCTACTATGATTACCACAGGTTCTAGTGGAACCATCTTAGTGTTGCTTTCACGAGAATCCATTGCTCTGTATATAACTCGAATGGAGGAATACGAGCATATCTTTGGTTTTAGGCCTACGTGGAAACCCTATGTCCCGGTAGGGAGCCTTAAGATACACTCTTATAATAATGGTCATACTAGTAACAAATGATGATGGGTACCAAGCTGAAGGTATAATTACGCTAGAAACAGTCCTTGGCGAAGCAGGTCATGAGGTGTGGATGTGTGCGCCTACCGATGAACGGAGCGCCCAATCCCATGCGATGACCTTTAAAGGTAAGATTCGGTTTGTCCGTCATGATGCTAAACATTATCATTGTAGTGGAACCCCCGCTGATTGTATTTTATATGGTTTAAGTGGTAAAGCTCTGCCAGTTATTCCAGATGTGGTGATCTCGGGAATAAATCATGGTTATAATGCCAGTTCCGATATTCTCTATTCGGGTACCGTTGGGGCAGCTAGTGAAGCTGCAATCAGGGGTTACCCAGCGATTGCTATTTCAGCCCGGCGGGATCATGATACTGGCAGGTATCCATTCAGAGAAGCGGCTACCTTTTTAGCCGAAAACCTTGCACAATTAGTGCCACTGTGTAATCACAATGTTATTTTGAATATTAATGTCCCTCCTCGACCAAATGGCCAATGGCGTGTCGGAATGGTTGGGCAATTAGAATATTTTGATCTCGTTGAAAGCAGTTCAACAAAAAAATCTACTTCATACGATGTCTCTTCGTCAAAAATAGGATTAGCTTACGGTGATGATGCCAATGGCGTGGCAATTGGGGATGAAGTGACCCTTTCTTTGCGCCATGAAGTTCCCCCTGAATTGCGGCAGAGTAATCATGAGGTTGATTATCACCTATTGAGTGAAGGCTATATTTCTGTGACTCCGCTGGTTGTTCTTCCAGTTGTAGACTTGGAAACAGTCAAAGCTTTAAGCCAATTACAAGAAGGAGTCTAAAGAAATGAATAGATCTTCTTCAAATTGGGAAAAGAAATGTTTTCAGTGTGGACTTTGTTGTCATGAAAAAGTCATCGTAGGTAAAGATGTTATCTATAATCTTGATGCATACTGTGAATATTACGATCCCAAAACTCACCAATGCACGATTTATCTTGAACGATTAGAACGTAATGCAAGATGCCGGCGAGTGACTCGCTTTAAGGCTATGTTTGCCTCCTATTTGCCAGATACTTGTGCCTATGTCCAATGGGCCCGCTTGCATCACATCCGATTTGCTCCTCGGCGTCATATTCGATATGCTCGCGGAAATCTAGGAGCTTCTGACGATGCTGATGCCCCTGCTTCTCTCAATTCACTGTAAACTATTCACTAAAGTGACTTGACCACCAGGCCAAGCCTCCGTATTTTTTTAGAGAGAAGGTAGATGAAAACAATATATTTAGATAACAACGCTACGACACAGATGGCTCCGGAAGTTATAGAAATCATGCAAGAGAGTTATGCTCTCTATGGCAATGCTTCTAGCATGCATTCTCTGGGACGCGAATCAATGGTAGCAATAGAAGCAGCCCGTTCCAGTGTTGCTCGTATGATTGGGGCCGATGGAGCAGAAATAATTTTTACTAGTGGGGGTTCTGAATCTGATAACACCGTACTCATGTTAGCCCGTGATATGATTGATGAGGGTTCAAAACGCCATAGGATTGTCACTTCGACAATTGAACATCCCGCTATTATCGAGACTTGCCAATATTTGGAAAAGAAAGGGTATCACATTGATTATGTAAACGTTGATGCCTCTGGTAGGATAGATAGCGACTCATTTGCCCAGTTAATGGGTGATGATGTTCTCCTCGTATCGATTATGGCTGGTAATAATGAGACTGGGACAATCCAAGATATTCAAAAGCTCACACAGATTGCCCATGCTGCCGGTGCTCTTATGCACACCGACGCAGTCCAAGCAATTGGTAAAATGGAGACCGATGTACGCCAGTGGGGTGTTGACTATCTTAGTTTATCGGGGCATAAGTTTTACGGACCGAAAGGGGTTGGAGCTTTGTACGTGCGCAAGGGAGCCCCGTTTAAGGCTTTTGTGAAAGGTGGACATCAAGAAGACGGTAACCGAGCTGGAACCTATAATACAGCTGCGATCGTTGGGATGGGACGGGCTGCCGACTTGGTTTTTGAAACTAGTGTCCAAGAACGTCAGAATCTATGGTATTTACGGGAAAAATTACGGACTGGACTCCAAGCTGCAATTCCAAATGTAGTGGTGAATGGGCATCCAACACTATGTTTGCCCGGCACGCTTAATGTCTCTTTTGCTGGGGCAGAGGGGGAGTCAATTCTTTTAATGTTAGATTTTGAAGGAATCGCCGTCTCTACCGGCTCGGCTTGTGCCACCGGTTCGCTTGAACCCTCCTATGTCCTACTTGCTGGGGGTTTGGATGTCGAGTTAGCTCATGGTTCTATCCGATTTAGCCTTGGGCGTTACAATACAGAATCGGATATTGATTACGTTTTAGAAAAAATGCCGACAATTATTCGTCGATTAAGGGAGATTTCAACAAGATGAATACTAATTCACCTGTTTGGGTATATACAGATACAGTTAAAGAACATTTTATGAATCCACAGAATGTTTGGGAAGATGACAACTACGAACCTGATGGAGAAGGTCTCGTAGGTTCCATGGCCTGTGGAGATCAAATGAAAGTTGGGATTAAAGTCAAAGAAGATAAAATTATCGACTTGAAATGGCAGACCTATGGGTGTGCAAGTGCCATTGCCAGCACTTCGGTGATGTCGGTAATGGTGATTGGAATGACTTTGGAAGAGGCTTATACACTTACTCCAGTCATGATTACTGAAAAGCTTGGTGGGTTGCCAAAACATAAGTTCCACTGTTCAGTTCTTGGAGATAAGGCGCTACGTGCCGCCATTGATAATTATCTTGAAAATCAAGGACGTGATAATCCTTATCGAAAACTCGTCGCCAAAATTATCTGTGAGTGTAAAAACGTCACAGATCAACAAATTGAAGATTTAGTAAAGACTAAAAAAGCGACAACGTTAGAAGAATTACGCGAAATTACCGAATATGGTACGGTCTGTGGTAAATGCCAATTCAGAGTCCAGCGCTTGTTCGATGAGTATAAACATATTTATAATGTGTAATTAACACTCCAAGTAAAACTCACTGCCACCAATGAATTCGCGTAGTAGTGAGTCACTTGGAACAAGTCCAGCTGGTATAGGATACACATTTTCCAAGAACCTCAAAAGACGTCTAGCGGTAGGATAGGCCTCAAAAGCCTCTGGCTTTACCGTTTTAAGCAGTGGTTCGGCATAGAGCTTCAAGACCGCTAATTCATACTCTAAGGCTGAGTTGATCATCACATCGGCTTGGTTTTGGTAGGGGAAGATATTTAGTGTTTCCCCTCTTTCTATTGAAGGCCACATTTCTAAAGTTTGTTGAGCCGAAGTACTACGGGTGCGGTTGTCACGAACAATACGACGTAGAATGCGATTATCAGTTGTCGATATTCTATTATGATCATCAAGGTTTAATTGAGTAAGGGCTGAGATGTAAATTTTAAAGATCGTCGTTGGATCAAGATCTGGGATTAAAGTAGGATTCAAACCATGAATTCCTTCAATGACCAAAACGGTATTTTTAGTTAGACTTATTTTATCACCTTTGAAGTAGCGCCGACCGTCATCTTTGAAATCGAATCTTGGCAAATCGACCTCTTCACCTGCATAGAGTGACTCTAGGTTTTCTCTAAATAGTGCCAGATCCAAAGCTTCCAGTGCCTCTAAATTAGGCTTTCCATCGACATCTTTGGGCGCTAATGATTTAGATAGATAATAATTATCTAAAGATATCTGGATTGGGTTATACCCTAACAACCTTAGCTGAATTGCTAATCGAATAGAGAATGTTGTTTTTCCTGAAGAGGAGGGACCAGCGATGAAGACTACCTTTACAGAATCTTTTTGGTTAATCAAATCGGCAATTTTTGATATCTTGCGGTGGTGAAGATCTTCATTCATCCGAATAAAGGTACGTATCTCTTTAGAGCCACAGATTTGATTCATCGCTCCTAAGCAATCAACTTTTAAAATCTTGCCCCAGATCTTGTATTCATGGAATATTGAGAACAGGAGGGGGTTATCGGTAAAAGGGGCCATATGGAGAAAATCGCTCGAGAGGGGGAAACGTAGTAACATGCCGCGCTCTCCATAGGGGCGTAGTTCCCAAAGTGCTAGAAGTTTAGTCGAAGGTAGTAGTGGTTCATAGGTGATATCTAAAAAATCATTACAACGATAGAGCTCTAACTTGGGATCGTTACGATATGCTAACAACATTTCTGTTGCTCGATACCCTTTATCTTTGAAATGTTGCATGGCAGTGCCATAGGCGACAGGCTCTAACCTGATTGGCAAGTTTGCAGTTATTAATTCGAGCATCATCTGCGTTAATTGGGAAACATCTTGTGTGTCTAACGAATATTTTTCGTCATAAGTAAAATAAAAACCATCTCCTAAAGCATGTCCAATAACTAATCTTCTCTCTGGAAACAGGATTTCACTGGCGTAGGTCAGAAGATAACTTAGTGTATGGCGATACATTCGTTTTCCAATATCTGAAAAAAGATAGACGGGTACTATCTCGGCATCAACCATAAGTCTAGCATCAAATGCTAAGATCTCATTGTTCATCCGCAAAGCAACTATGGGGTTTTCCGCATACGTTGGAGATTGCTTCTGTAATTTAAGAATATTGACAACTATGTCTTCGACACTGAGGCCGGCGTTGACTTGAAAAGTTTTTTCTCTATAGGTTAATGAAATGATACGATCCATAGTATTATCCTCTTTGGTATATAGTGTAATCTTGGTGTTCGCGATCTAAAGGATAGCCCCAGTAGGCCGCTTCCAATATTCGCAACATGTCTTGAAACGTAGGAGCTTGCTTGCTCGTAAGTATATCTAAAGAGCCACAAGCTGTCTCTGCTATTTGGGCTAGTTGGACAGGGAGTAGGGCTTGGCTCTCATATAAACGCAAAGGAATCGCCTGAGGTAGCGAATCAGTTAGAGAATTGAGGAAGTCAGAGATCTCTTGAATTGCGGCAAGAGCATCTGGTTCACTCTCTGTGTGATGGTCGGTCTCTTCCTCCCGTAAACAAGCTCCAATGTTCGATAAGACCGATTCATTTGCTCTAAGATTATAGTGCAAAGTATAAGGGAGTACAATAAACATGCTTTGGGCATACGTGATAGGAGTTGTTTGCGCAATAGTAATGCTAATTGCGTGTGCTAATGACGCTCCAGTTTGGGAAATGGCTATACCTGCGAGTTGTGAAGCAATTGCCAGTTGGGTTCGAGCCACCAAGTCATGGGGGGTGTGAACAATGCGAAAGACATGAGTTTTTAATAATCGAATAGCTTGCAAGGCATAAGTTTCAACTGCGGGACAGGATAATATACTTGTAAGTGATTCAACAGCTCTAGCGAGAACCGCAGCCACTCCTAGCGCAGTCTGTACTCCCGACGTTACTTTAAATGCTTTTGGATCTATAATTGTGATATCTGGATAGAGTAAGACCTGTTCAAAGCGCAAAAAGCTTGACGGTTGTGTACTACGGATATAGGCGGTTTTAGTTGCTCCACTACCAGAATCAACTGTAGTAGGAATTAGTATGAGGGGAATCTTCCTCTCTGGTTGTCTGGCAATTGAGCCTTCTAGTTGCAAGAGGGTATAAGAGGGTAGCGAGAGTTGCAAGCGAGTAATTTTGGCTGTATCCATCACAGTGCCCCCACCAATAGCGACGATTCCGTCATGCTGGTGCACTTCAAAATAATGAACTAATAATTCGATAGTATCAGTGGTGACTTCTTGTGTGGGAAGTGGGTACTGATTGTTGTCTGTCTCTGCTTCAAATAGTTCCATTACGCCGTTGGTCATTGCGGTTTGGCTGACTATAAAGAGGGGGTTTTTGCATCCCATTGTAGCAAGTATAGCAGGGAGATCTTTTATTTTATCTTGACCTACTAACGTCTGTACTGGGTTATAAAAAGACCAATGATCAAACTGCTTCATACAGAACCTCTTCGTGTGCTCATGAGCGTTAGTAAGGGTCTTAATTCGCGCAAATGTTGGGCAGACGTTAAAAATGTATACGAATTCTGGTATAACAATCGAATAGTTTTTACCGTTGTTGCAGATTCATTTAACGTTTCCCATGCATTCACGAATTGTTGTGGGTCTATGCCTGAAAGCATGCCTTTAATAGTACGATATAGCAGAGGATCTGTTTGTTCTATTAATTCAAGGAGATAGGGGAGAATCGCAATCGCATTTTGGTGTTTTGTGGCAAAATTGGGACTAGCGAGAGATTCGGTACATGCCACAATAGCGGACTTGCCACTATTCTGGCTACAGAGGCCAGCAGCATGAAGAGTTGCAGCTGCAAAGAGGGTCACAGAAGTCCACGATTTTCTACTTTTTGTGGTAGAGATGATGGCTTCTAGAGTTTGGCGGGCCGAGTAAAGTGCCGTTTCGGCCATACTCAAAAGCATTGGATTTTGAGAAGTATATAGAGCAGTAAAGATTTGTAACAAAGCTGTGTACATAGTATGGGTGATTGCTTGTAAAGTTGTCCGCCTTGTGAAGCGGCCATCGAATAGTGCTAATCTAGGTGCGACGGCCAAATTTTCAAAAACCTTTTCCTGATACATGAATCTTCCCTGACATTCATTGCCATCCCACACTCCAAACGGAATAACGATTAGAGGTAGTGTTTCTATATCTTCATCTGCCTTGATTGTTTCAAGGGCCTGACTCACAGTTATTTCGTTATCCTTTTTAGCTAAGATCGCCACTATTTTAGCTAAAGTAATCGTATCTGCATCACCCCCCACAATAAGAGAATCAAAAGAGCTGTTCCTTAGACAGTCGGCCAGCTGTAGGAGCTCATTCTCATTAAGAAGAGGGCCTACGGCTGTAGCATCAGCAGGAATTTCCCTTAACACTTTTGTAAGTTTTCGTTGTAAAAATCTCCTCTCTGATAAGGGTTTAGGGAAAATCCAGAAAGGTTGAGAAATTCCTTGCATAGTCAGAAATTTAGGGAGATGCATAAGAACTTCTGGGCCAATTGCCATTTGAGTTTGCCCCTGGAATTTAAAATTATATTCAGTTGGTTTTTTCAATAGCGGACCTCTTTCTTTTGGGCAGGAGTCTTAAAAAACAATACTTAATTCTCTTTTGTCGGAAGTTTCTAGGCAGTACCTGAAATGGAACTAAAGTTTGAGTTTTTTTTATTCCAAAAACGTAAGGAAAACTTAATTGAACAACCTGGATGATAGCGAGAGTTGTGCTAGAAGAGCCACTTACGGTAATGTCGTGGTTGGCAATAGCTCGCGCCAAGTTAATGTTACCACTAAATAGTTTTTGGGCAGTTTTTTTAGTTTGAATTTGGAAGCAAATGGATGTTGAGGTCTCTTCCTGCAAAGGTAAAAATGCATAGTTCTGTTTTTTAAAGGAGAGGGAGCTCGTCGAGTTAAGAAACGGAAAGTTATAGACTATCTGAGTTCCTTCTGGAATTCGATCCATTTGAGCTCTGAAATCAGGGTCAATTTTTGAGATTGAGTAGAGCGAGGCACCGAGGTAGTTTAGTTTACACGACATAACACGTATACCCATGCTGTATCTCCTTACGCCATTCTAATGTTGGTATGATTATTCTGCAAGGGTCTTAGAGTTTTTCTTAGGGTGTACATGTACTTAGTTGTAAAAGACCGTTATGATTGACATCTGATAAAGTCCTAGGTAGATTGAAAAGTACAAGAGGTTGTTATGCAGAAGATGGGCGGACAGCGACAATATTTAGTTATTAACCTGACGACTGAGCAATGGGAGGTTCAATTAATCCCTCAACCTACCTTTGAGAAATATCTTGGCGGGGAAGCTTTGGGGCTGCATTTATGGTCGTTGCACACCAATACTTCTACTGAGGCGAGTCCTCTTTGTTTTGTGTGTGGGGCGCTCACTGGTTCAAGCATACCCTGTACCAATAGCTTGTCTATTGTGGGACTTTCAAAAGCCACTAATTTAATAGAAAGTGCCACAAATCTGACTGAATTTGCTGGGATGCTTGTTTCTTGTGGGTGGCAGGCTGTTATTATAAAGGGAATTGCTAGACGCCCGATGGTGTTACATATAAATTCTCATTCGGTAGAATTCAAACCTTGTGAGCGATTATTAGGTAAGTTAATCCATGAAACCGAGCAGGCCCTTGCTACAGAGGCTCCCTCCTCTATTCTAAGCATCGGCCCAGCTGGTGAAAATGGTGTAGTATATGCCAGCATTTTCCATGGGGAAAAACCTCTCGATCGTTGTGGGTTTGGGGCTCTTCTTGGACAAAAACAGATTAAAGCAATCGTAGTTACTTCTGGTGCTGTGGAATATAGTCCAATAGATCCAACGGGCTTTCAATCGACAAGAAAAACCTTTTCCCAAATTATTGAAAAAAGCTCGTATATCAAAAATTATGGAAGCTCGGGTGAACTAGCCTTAATCTCTAAAGCGATGCAACAGGGCTTTGCAGGTATTGAAAATATAACAAAACGCTACGATCCTCGTCTGTACCATCTTGATGGAGAGGAACTTGAACGTCTTTTTTCTTTAGAAATAGCCACATGTAAAGAGTGCCCTATGGATTGCCGCAAGTTGGTCATGCGCCCTGGTGGCCATGATCTTGTGGTCCCCGATCTACTTGAAATGATGGCTCTAGGATCTAATCTAGGAAATTATGATGTGCTCATTGCTATGCAATGGCGGCAAAAATGTGTGGAACTTGGTTTACATCCTGTAGATACGGGTCTAGTTATTGGCTGGATTATGGCAGCTAGAGAGCAAGAATTTGTTGATTTTTCTACTACTGTTACCTTTGGAGAGACAGTTGGAGTTGAGCAACTTATAGAGATGATTGCCAAAGGTATTGGCGAAGGAGCTATGTATGGGAAGGGGAGTGCCCACCTTGAAAAACTCTACCTCACGGTAGGGCAGGCTGAGAAAATTTCATGTCACATTAATGGACGTGAAATGATACCCATTGATCCGCGAGGAGCTTGGGGAGAAGCGTTGTTGATGGCCCTTAATGAGGATTTTCTTTTTATCCCAGAGCTGTTGTTCCCGTTTCTACCATTGGAAAGTAGCACCAAAAAGGCAGAATGGGTGGTAGTTCAAGAGAACCTTTTAGCACTCTTCAGATCAGTAGGTGTGTGTCCACGATTATTGATTCCGCTTGTTTTCGAATCTAATCATCAGTTACAAAAACTTATCCTTCGTACCCCTTTGGGAGCGTGGTTGGCTCTTGATACCAAAGTTTTAGAAGATTTGGTGGATGAGTTTTTAGGCATTGGCTTAACAAAAAAACAGTTGCTTGACATCGCCCGTCGTTCTCTATTACTACAACGCACAATTAATAACAATAGTGCTCAACCGCCATTTGCTATTCCACTCAGATTCATCTTGGATCCTGCAAGTAATCACCCTAGTTCTGCCGTTGTCCCATACCGACAATTAGTAGACCGGTATGAATTTTTGCGTGCTCTTGATTTAGCAAGTACTGGGGAATAATATTGATGTTGGTAAAGAAGAAACAATGGAAATCGCGCGTGGTGTTAATCTCACTATTGTTATGTCTGTGGTTCCCTGTGTCAGCTATGCATACACTATCTTCTTTTTCAACCATGATCCTTAACGATAGTGTTACTTTTGGCTTAAGTGAGAATCAGGATGATTTACGTTCTTTTGGAATGGAAACAACATTATCTCATTATTCGGGATGGTTTGCTCAATTATTGATGAGTGGCATTACCTTCCGAGGAGACCCTGGAAGTCGTTTTGACGAAATAATCTTGCAAGGTGGCCGTACATTTCATCTCCATTTGAAAGAAGAGAACCCGACCATGTCGTGGAGTATTACTCCAATAGCAGGGCTAGTCTTTTCTGGTAACTGGGGACTGGATTTTATCCAAAATAATGTACATAAAATGTTAAAGATTGATCAAGTCCTTGAATTGTATGAAGATGGTGGAGCACGAGATATTTCTCCTGTGGCGGGTATAAGGCAAACTTTTGAGTATAGTGAACCAACACCTTGGTTCAAAGTTTCAGATTTACTATTTTCAGCAGATATAGAGGCTTTTTATGCCCCAACCTATATGGGCAGAGTTTTTCCCAGTATATCAATTGGACAACACACCCTTTCGACTAGCCATTTTTCGGTTGGTTTGGGTTATGCTTGGATTCAAGTGTATGATGATTGGCCTACCCATGCACTCCTAAGTAGTTATGAATCTGGGGTAATTATGTTTTTTAAAGGCTCCTTTGGCCTGTTTTCATTCAACTATCATTGGTATCTCGACAAGATGCATGGATATGGGGGTATTGGCCTCTACGTCCCTTTCGATGATGAATTTGTCTGGACTCGTTCTGATTTATTGGTCTCACTAGGGATGATACTGCCTAATAGGATATCAACAGTAATTTTACGGTATGCAATCGGCGATGATTTTGGGGTATATATCAAAAATGCCTTCAAAATGTTCCCTTTAAGCGATGATGAACGTGTTCGAGAGAATTATTCAACTTGGCTCCTAGGTGGAGACTATGAAATTTCTCAATGGAAATTTGGTTGGGCCAGACCTTTTGTAGCAGTTGGCTTAGGCTTGAATAGGTTTCTGGTGATGGGAGATGCAGAGCCTTCGTCATCCAATATTAATCACCGTGAACGGTTATTTTCCGCACTCCGGTTTTCTGCAGAAGCAAAAATGGGTCTGAGATTATTTGACCAAGGTGAGTTTCAGTATAATGGTAGCAGTTATGGTTTAGAGGTTTCCACCGGGATGACTTTTAGCATTACCGATGGGGTAGCAGAGAGTGGTTACAATCTAAAAATGACTCAAATGTGGCAACCTTATGTACGACTGGCACTAACCGTGGGTAGTTTTTTGTAGGTGCATAGCTGTCATTATTTCAGCACTAACGTACGCAGTTGCTTTCTTGTATCTAAACCCCTAATGCTAATTTCTGTCTCTGTAATTAGTGCATAGCTAGGTGGCTGGTGGTTACGAGGGGAACTAGCTGAACCTGGATTAAGGAGAATAGGAGCCCCCCTTGGGTGTTTAAGAGAAGCAATATGGGTGTGTCCGCTAATGAAAATATCGTGAGAAGAGAGGTTGAGCGGAGCTTCTTGCCATGAGGTTATAAGATGGCCATGAGTGATAAAGAGGGTTCGAATACCCATTTTTACTGTTGTGTAGCGAGGAGGGATTTGAAATCCTGCTTCACTAAAAGCCCACCCAAGATCACAATTTCCACCCACTAGTGTAAAAGGGATGGAAAGTTGACGTAAGCGATCTCGTTGCACCCCGAGATGATTTATGCCGATATCACCGGCGCAAATCAGATGGTCTGCTCTTTCTTCTATCATTCTCTTTAAAAGTAGATCCAAAGCGCTAGGATCTCCGTGCAGGTCGGAGCACACCAAAAACTTAGTCATGCTCTAAATGTAGGAAAAGTCTCCCATAAGGACAAGAGCCCTCTATTCATTATTTTTGTGAATTTATCTAGTTGCTCCTGTGCCAAGGGTGCTCTACAATCTATAAAGGAGGTTTTCCATGG
>JAQVOO010000223.1 GCA_028702575.1 Sphaerochaetaceae bacterium | reverse complement strand
TGTATGCAGAGGCTGCCATTCCATTGGTCTTGATTCTTGTATATGCCATAACGGGATCTCTGCGCGATATCTCTGCTGTTGTGGCAGTGTTTACGACCCTACCCCAATTCCCTTTGTTACTCTGCGGTATTTTGCTTCTGATGGGATCAATTTCGATGATGAGTGGGACTAGTGTTTCTCGCGAGGGGGAACATCTGACAATGATGCGGGTGCTACCAATTCCACCCTCCAAGCATCTCCAAGCGAAGGTCTTAGCTCATATGCTCTTGTTTTTCCTTCCTTATAGCTTGTATTGTGTTCTAGCCCTAATCTGGTTCCATTTGATAGGGCTCCATCTACTTTGGATGGTTCCCCTTGGGGCCGTTATAATTGCGACTTCTTCGTGCTTTGGTTTGACGGTAGATTTTAATAAACCACGTCTTGATTGGCAAAATCCCCAGCAAGCTGTGAAGCAAAATATGAACGGTTTAATGGCCATGGGATTGTCTGTAGCCACAATTGCCGTGTGTGCGGGCGCAGGGTATTTGTTGGCGTTCCTCCTCGGCTGGAGTATCGGCTTAACAGGCCTAATTTTAATAGCTCTTGCTATTGTTGAGCTTACAATTGCTTGGAATCTTGCCTTGAAATCTGCACAGCAGTGTTACGCTCCTCAGTGACAGATGCAATAGGATCGAGGAAGGCGACACGAGCGAAGTAGCAAAATTTAATATTGACTGAGTTGTTCCATTATTTTGGAGGTAAGGGGATTCGAACCCCTGGCCTATTGATTGCGAACCAATCGCTCTAGCCAACTGAGCTATACCCCCATAGCCAAGACAAAATTATCTCACTGGGTAATCTTAGTCAAGGGGTAATAAATCCCTTGAGAGATGGCCGCTTCAAATTCATTTTGCTCGAGCGGTGGACTTAAATGGTAACCTTGGGCCATGTCACAACCAATCTCTTGCAAATAAGCTAATTGTTCCTCGTTTTCAACTCCTTCCAGAATCGCACAGTAACCCATTTGTTTAACTATGTGGATAATACTGTCAATAAAATGATGCTGGCGCGTGTGAACTTTCGCATTGAGTAAAATTGACCGATCTATTTTAATACATGTAAAGGGGAGGTTTGCCATATAAGAGAGGTTAGAATAACCTGTGCCAAAATCATCAAGATGAAAATTAATTCCGTGGGCAATTAATGGTTTCATAACCGAAAGGGCATCATCAAATAGTGTTCCAATAAAGGTTGATTCAGTCAATTCAATAATTATTTTTCCCTGAGGGATACTATATTTTTCTATGATTTCAAGAATATTCTTAACAGTTTTAGAATCGGTGAATTGCAAGCCAGAGAAATTAACTGAAATGGTGGGCATCTCTTTGCCTTGCAATCGTAGCTTATCTAGCATACGGCAGACCTGTTCAAGGACCCATTGACCTAAATCACCAATAATGCCGAGCTCTTCAGCCAGTGGAATGAATTCATTAGGTGTTACTGACCCCATTTCAGGATCTTTCATACGGAGCAAGGCCTCTGCGATGCCCATTTTTCCTGAAGCTAGTGAGAAGATTGGTTGGAAGTGAAGTGAAAAACTATTATTAGGGATTGCCTGTAATAAGCGATCTGTTAATAAATTTTTCCGCCTAATATTCTGTAAGATTAAAACATCACAATTCACCAATTGCCCTTTCCCCTGATTTTTTGCAGTAAGAATAGCATGATCAAGTAATGTAATGGGGTCGGCCTTTGGATCTACTTTGAAAGGGAGTTGTAATGTAGCAAAGGAAGCACTTAGCCGTTTTGACACCCCTTCAACAACCCAGAGGTTTTTAAAACGTTCAATTACCTCTTCAATACACTTTTGCGGTAAGGGATTATCGAAGATAACGGCGAATTCATCACCGCTATAGCGATATACTTGCCCTTTTACACAAATCTCATGCAAAGAATTGGCAATCGCCTTAATGAATAGGTCCCCCTTCTTTTGGCCAAAGGTATCATTTATTGCTTTAAAATTGTCTAAACTGACGACTAAGACGGTAACTTTACGATGCAAACGAACTAATTTTTCCAAATTAGCTGCAAATGTTTCGCGGTTGGAATACTGAGTTAAATTGTCAACTGAGATCTTGCGGGTCTGAAAGTTTAAGTAAAGCGAGAGCAGTGCAATCATCATTGCAGTTCCTGTTAGCACAACTTCAATATAAAAAATCTGCAAAGTTATGATGGTAAAGGAGAAAAGAGGGATCAAAATTATAATTTTGAAGAAAAACTTATCGAGGTATTTTCTCTCTAACAGGATTGCTATCAGAGCCACAATACCTTGGAAGATTGCTAGTACGAGAGAAGTTCGGTTAAAGGGGCCTCTGATATAATTCCTATTTTCATCAAAATAAAATATCCACCCAAACTTCAGATTTAAAAAGACAATAATAATGTAGATGAACATACTGGAGAGGAGAATTGTTGAGAAAATACGAAAACGGACATGATGCTTTTGGGGAGCTAACTCATAAACATAAAATAATATGTAAAAGATGAAGAAGAGCGGAGCTGGGGGATAGAAAATGAAGTAAGCTGTATTGGTAACTATATTTACCCAAACTGGAATGGTAGTTACGTAGGAGAGTGCTTGAATTGCAAGGAGATTCAATAGGATACAGAAGCACGTATAATAGAGTGAGAATTTGAACAGCTTATCTCTTGTCGAAGGCATAGCATGCACACTGTGAGAGTTAATCATTATGAGAATGATTACTAAAATTGCTATTACTTCAGGAACTGCATTCCAGTACATATCTAATTCTGTTCTAATCGATGCCAAAATACAAGCCTTTAATACGTCAATAAAAGTTGGAAAGTTAACGTAAAAATATATTACGTAAGGAATGCTATATAATTAAAAGAATTAAAAGTGATCACTTGTCAAAACAAATCTAGTTGACTATCATACGGGCCTATGAAAAGACGGTTTTTAGGTATTAAAAAAAGACTCTCGCCCTATCTCTATTTTTTCCCGGCATTGGTGCTAGCGTATCTTTTTAGTTATCGACCGTTTGCCAAGACCTTTTTAAATAGTTTTTCCTTGGTCAACTTTGCAGGAAAAATTATTGGATTTGTTGGCCTCGATAACTTCAAAGCACTCATATTTGATCCCAATTTTCAGACAAGCTTAATCAACACCTTTAAATTTGCCTTTGTCTTCATTCCTTTAGACCTTCTTTTTTGTCTGATCTGTGCCCTGTTAGTGTATAAAAAAAGACGCTTTACAGCCCTCAATGAGACCTTGTTTATGTTACCCATGGCGGTAGCCATGAGTTCTGCAGCTTTGGTGTTCAAAGCTATTTTCAACCC
>JAQVOO010000042.1 GCA_028702575.1 Sphaerochaetaceae bacterium | reverse complement strand
CGAACAGATGGTATCATGAAGTTACAGATAGCTGCAAAACTATTACGCCATACTGAATCAGGTCCCATGGTTTGTCGTGGTGACAGTATTGAGTATAACCGAGAGACAATGAAACTTTCATTGGTGGGAAATTCCTCTATAGATTGGAAAGGTGACACGTACCGAGCCTCTGCAACAACCGTAGATTTAGAGACAGAAGAAATTGAAATGGAAGGAACAATTAAGGGGATTGTTCATGGATAACTCCATCTTACAAGTAGAAAATCTTACTAAACGCTATGGGCGAAAATTAGTGGTTAACGAGGTCTCTCTACAAATGGAATCAGGACAAATTATTGGGCTTCTTGGACCGAATGGAGCTGGCAAAACCACTATGTTTTACATGATTGTGGGATTTATCAAATCTGACAAGGGTAGAATATTCGTTAATAAGCAGGACGTTACAAAACTTCCCATGTTTAAACGATCGCGTTTAGGTCTCTCATATCTTCCTCAAGAACCCTCTATATTTCGGAAATTAACCGTAGAGAATAATCTAAAATTAGTCGTGGAAACCAGAGAAGATCTCACCAAAGCAGAAAAAAACATTACTGTAGAAACTCTTTTAGATGAGTTTGGTATAAGTTCTATTCGCAAACAATTCGGATATACACTTAGTGGAGGGGAGCGGCGTCGAACGGAAATTGCACGAAGCCTCGCCAGCAATCCCCGATTCCTCTTATTAGATGAACCCTTTGCAGGAATTGACCCAAAGGCTGTTTATGAAATAAAACGATTGATCATTGCACTTGCCAATAAAGGAATTGGCGTCCTCCTCACTGACCACAATGTTAGGGACACCTTGGCAATTACCCATGAATCCCATATCATAAACGAAGGTGAAATATTAGCCAGCGGGAAACGAGCAGAACTATTACAGAATGCTGAGGCCCGTAGGATTTACTTTGGCGATGATTTTACTGAAGGTGAAATGGTATGAACCCAAAATTGGGACTGCAACAATCATTAAAACAGCAACTAACCCTCTCTCCCCAACTTATCCAGACATTTGAAATACTGGCAATGTCTACCTTAGAACTGCAACAGAAAATTAAAACAGAAGTCGAGCAGAATCCAGCTCTTGAGATTCCAACTGCTCGGATGCTTTCAATAGAAAAAATCAGTGCGCAAGAAAATAAGGCTCGTCCTGAAGATGATTACAGCGACACTACTGTTTATGAACCTTCATATAGAAGTAATATCCGCCTCTCATCGTACTATGATCAGGATTCGGCTGATCGCAACCAACAATTTCTTGAGGGAGCCCTCAGTAAATCACAATCACTACAAGAATATTTATTGCGGCAATTAGGTTGTTTACGTTTAAATGAGCAAGAAAGAGAAATAGGTTCCCTTATAATTAGCAATCTCGACCAGCATGGATTTCATAAAAACCCGCCCGAAAAACTGGTCAAGAGTGGATCACGTTCTTTACTCAAACAAGTTTTACCTATTGTTCAGAGTTTAGACCCCCCCGGTATTGGAGCACAAGATTTTCGTGAATCATTAATCTTACAAGCAAAAGCGGACAACCTTGCTGATGAAGATTTAAAAATATTTACAGTTCTTGTCTATGATCATCTGGATCAATTGCGGCTAAATAAGACTAAGGAAGTTGCCAAGGAACTTAAAATTGGTGAGGAAACGGTCCTGATGCTGTATCAATATTTAAAAACACTCAACCCGTACCCTGGTTTACAATATTCAAACACAGAAACACAATATGTCATCCCAGATTTGTTTGTGCGCAAGGTTGATGGGCGCCTACAGCTCCGCTTAAACTCTGAAAATATCCCCACGCTCACTATCGATCCTGAATTTTCTGCACTCACTACTAATCTTCGTACTAAAGAAGACAAAGAGACTTCCGCTTATATTAGCCAAGCCATTAAATCAGCTACACAATTGATTTCCCAAATACAGATGCGTAGTGAGACTATAAAAAAGATCGGCCTTGAACTATTCAAAGTTCAACATGAATTTTTCTTGAAAGGTCCTCGTTATCTTCGTCCCCTAACCTATCGCCAGATTGCCGAAGAGCTCTCCCTCCATGAAACGACTATCAGCCGTGCAGTTCAAGGCAAGTATATCGATACCGATTGGGGCATTATCCCTATTAAAGAGCTCTTTAGCTCCGCATTACAAATGACCACCCCCGGTGATAATGAGATATCAAAAAGAGCCGTAATGGAGATGGTTCAAGATATTATAGCCAACCACACAGGCGAGAAGCCTTTATCAGATCAGAAGATCGCCAACATACTAGGCGATAAAGGTATTAAGATTGCTCGTAGGACGGTCTCTAAATATAGAAAAGCCCTCAATATTGACTCATCCTATGAAAGAATCACTTAACCTCACTTTGCTTCATCTTTATCTTATGTCGATACATTCCAGCATCAGCTGCGGCAAAAGCTTCATCGATGGTGGCATAGGCGCTATTTTTCCCATAAAACGCTTCACCGTAGGCTAAACTGAGCTTAGTTGCTACATTGATTTGGGTCGCACTATCTGTGGCAATTGTTGTTTTCAAATTCTCATAGTATTCGGTATTGCATGGTTCACAAATTAGAGCAAATTCATCACCTCCAGTACGGTACACTGCACTAATTGCTCCCCCCCATTTCTTTAATAAGGCAGCTACATCCTGTAGTAGCAAATCTCCAGCAGCGTGCCCCTTTAAGTCGTTAATAATTTTAAGATTATTGACATCAAAAACTATAATTCCCACAAAAACATGCTCCCGGTTTACCTTGCGTAATTGCCCCATCCGCTCTTCGAATGCACGACGATTAGCCAAACCAGTTAAATCATCGGTATGAACCAGTGACAATAAATATTCCTCTTTCCCCTTCCGTTCCACATATTCCATGACTGAAACTAAAACTTGTTGCAAAAGGACTGCACCGAAAGTAAGAATACCCAAGTTCAAAACAAGAGCATTTAACAACGTGTTAAAGGGTAATAGTAATAAGATTAGCTCACCTAAAACAGATAGGAGGAGAAATGCTATTGCAATTAAAAATTGCTTTATTGCAACATTTCCATTGCGGTATGCTTTAATTGAATAGCCAACCAATGTGATAAGATACACAAATAGCACAATTGCTGTTGGAGTGAGAAACTCATAATAACTAGTCAATCCAAGTAGTTGGAGAATTGAGATAACAACGAAGGCGAAAGGAAAGATTAATACAATTTGCCCCAATATTTTTGATTCTGGAATATGGTACATCGTAATAACAAAACGAGTTAGGAAATATGGTAGTAAATACATGGCTAAGACCCCAACAACTAAGAGTATGAGTTGGTTGTGCACAATTAACTGGGTCGACATACTCCCTCCAACGATCCAGAGTCCTGCACAAAATTCGATCCCTGCAAAAGCAAGGGCTGTTTGCCGTACCGCTAGATGCCTAACCAAAGTGATAGCCAGAACAACCACGCTGATTGCCGTCAAGAGTATAATCAAGCCAAAAACTAGTGAAAGTCCATCGTATCTGAAAAGATTCACAATTTGGGAAACACGTGAGCCTAGATAGACTGGATAAAATGTATTGCTCGATTTTTCATCATAGCCAATTGTAATAATTTCGAGTTTTTTCCCCTCTGCAATATCATCTAATCGGACAAAATGATTCACATACCCATACAACTTTATCCGCCGCGCATCCACATTGCCATCGTAGCTATAGATTTTTTCACCATCGAATAATACCACAACTGATTTCTGAGCAGTTCGAAACATGAGACTATTTGCGAAGGTTTCTGTTCCTTGAAGGGTGTAGCTTAAGCGCACCTCTTTTCCCTTCAAATTTTCATCATGCAATACGATGGGTATCTGAAAGTCGTTAGCACGTAATTCACCATCAACAAACAAGGACCATCCATTCGTGAGAGCTCGCGCTTCTCTCTCCCAGATCGGCTCAAATGTAATGTTTCCCACATCAAGAAGTGTTAATAAGAGCACTAAAAGAAAAATAACAATCAGGCCAATCTGTAATACCTTTCTTTGGCTGCTCATTGTACCAGTTTAACACGATAATTGTTGTCTTGGAAAATATTCTTTACCACAACTAACTTTGGCTTTCTATTTGACTTTTCATTGTGACAGCCGTATGCTTTTTATAAGACCTAGTCAAGGAGGACTTATGAATTTAGAAATCAAAGGAATTCGTTACAGTGTGAGTGATGCAACTCAAGAGTTTTTCGACAAGAAACTCCAGAAGCTTTCATTTGCTGAAAAATTCATCCACAACTTAACCATTACAGTAACACGAGAAGCTGTGGGGCAAGGGTTCCACCTCGATGGGAAGATTCATTTTTCTTGGGGCTTAATAAAGATGGTCAGTACTGATAGTTACGAACTGTATGAAGGAATTGAGCTCCTAGTCGATAAACTAGAAGCCGTCGCCCGTAAAGAAAAAGGTAAAATTCAAGATTATTAACTGACTACAAGGCAAATACCGTGTAAAAGCATGCCTCAGAGCAATCTGAGGCATTTTATTTCGACTAAAAATAGAAACTACTTAACAAACGCTCACATATCTGTTTATGATATGATATAGTTCAGAAGGAGCAAATATGGTTGAATTCTCCATTCTAGATCTTTTAGACCTCGATTTAAAAGAACATAATCACTTGCAACTCACTTGTATAGCGGGACGTAGTGGTTTATCACGAAAACTCTCAAATTCAAAAATAAGTCGTCCAGGACTTCCTTTGAGTGGTTTCTTTGATGAATTTAGTTATGAAAGCATCCAAATCTTCGGGCGTGGAGAACAACAATACTTAAAAAAGTTAGAATCAGAGAATAATTTGGAGTCATTGGACCGCCTTTTTTCTTATCCTATTCCAACCTGTGTTTTTTGTGATAAGGGCAAACCGAGCCCACGTTTTATTGAAATAGCAGAACGTTCCGGCTGTTCAGTGTTACAAACTGCACTCGGTTCTGCTGATTTCTCGAGGGGGCTTTTCCAGCTCCTCGATGAAGTCTTTGCCCAGACGATCACTATTCATGGTGTCTTAGTAGAAGTATACGGAATAGGAGTCCTAATTACCGGTGACAGTGGTGTTGGTAAAAGCGAAACAGCTTTGGAGCTTATAGAAAGGGGACACCGTTTAATTAGTGATGATACAGTTAAACTACGTAATATAAGCGATACCTATCTCATTGGTAGCGGTGAAAATCCCATGTTAGCCCACCACATGGAGATAAGAGGATTGGGTATTTTAAACCTAGCCAATTTATTTGGTGTTGGTTCTATCCGCGATAAAAAGCAGGTCCAGCTGTTAGTTCACTTAGAGGAATGGGATTCAAATAAGAACTATGACCGGATTGGAGAAGAGATAACGGAGACTTTACTAGGAATTTTAGTACCCAAACTAGAAGTTCCAGTAAAACCTGGTAGGAATGTCCCCATTATTATTGAAACTGCCGCGCGTAACGAACGCCTAAAAAAATTAGGATACTATTCTGCTAAAGAGTTTGACCAAAGTGTCTTAAAATGGCTTGAAAGTGAATCGGCACGAAACTTGTATTATAGCAATGAGGAGACATTTTGATCATGGTCGAAAGAGAAGTTGAGGTTAGAAACCGCGCCGGTATTCATGCACGCCCGGCTGCGATGATTGTCAAAGTAGCCAACAAATTTGTATCCAATCTCTATATGGAAAAAAATAGTATGAAAATAAACGGAAAGTCGATTATGGGTATTATCACCCTCGGTGCAGCTTATAAAAGCCGTTTGACTATCTCGACCGAAGGACCTGATGAGGAAGAAGCGGCTGATGCAATTGAACAACTCTTTCTTAACCGATTTGAAGAATAGGAGCATAGTGTGAAAGTTTTAACCAAAAGACAAGAAGAAGTCCTCGATTTTATCAAGGGATACATCGAAGAAAATTCGTACGCCCCTGCCGTTCGAGACATTGGCAATTATTTTGGCATAACCGTAAAAGCTGCACATGATCATCTTAAGGCTCTGGAAAGGAAAGGTGTTATTCGTTCTTCAGAAGGAATTTCTCGATCTACTGGAGTTATTGGATTCTCTCCAGCCCCCTCCATAGAGACTGTTTCAGTTCCCGTCTTAGGCGCCACTGCTGCAGGAACTCCAATTTTAGCCGAAGAAAACAAAGAATATGATTTACAAATTCCTACTTCTTTAATTCCTGGTAAAGGCCCCTACTTCGCCCTCCATGTTGAAGGAGATAGTATGATTGATGCCGGAATTATGGATGGAGATTTAGCAATTATTCGTCAAACAGGAAATGCCAATAACGGTGAAATTGTGGTTGCGAGAGTTGGCGAAGAAAATCGCGTAACTTTGAAACGCTTTTACTTAACCAATACAGCAATCGAATTACGGCCTGAAAACCCCAAGCACGGCTCTTTGTTTTCTAAAGATGTTACTATTTTAGGAAAATTACAGATGATTATTAGAGATTATGAAAACTAATAAACGCGTATACCTTCTCTTAGGGCCTGAGACTGGAGAAAAAGGAATCCGCTTAAAAGAGATCCGGGCAGAGTTGCAAAAAGAATTTAATTCGGATCCAGAAATCCATCGTTTTTACCCTTTTGAGACCCTCAATGGAGAAATATTCACAGCATTACACAATAACTCTCTATTTTCAGATCATCGTTTAGTGATCCTCAGTCAAGCTGAATCATTACAAGCATCCCAGATTAAAGAGCTTGCATCCTATATTAAAACCCCTATTGAGAGTGCAACACTTGTCATCATTAGCTCAGAAAACTACCTATCGCCTAAACTTTCCGCAGGGGTGCCCAAAAACCAAATAACAATCTTTTGGGAAATGTTTGACAACCGTAAACCTGAATGGCTACGAACCTTGTTTCGCAAATCAGGCTTTGCAATAACTAGTGGAGCAATAGAACTATTATTAGAGCTCATAGAAAACAATACTCAAGAACTACGGATGACTGCAAATCAACTTATGCAATTCATTGCTTCAGAACATATCGACACTGTTACCGAAGAGACTGTAGAACAATACATTCAACATACCCGGCAAGAAAGTGTCTTCTCTTTATTTGAACAGATAGCCTCGGGCACCTACCAACGAGCTCTCGACATCCTACATGCCCTTATCCGTACAGGTAATGGTGAGCCGGTCTCGCTACTCGCTGGTCTAACTTGGCAATTTCGACGGTTAATCTCATTAGAAGAATTACTCCGGCAAGGAAATTCATGGGAAGAAGCCAGTAAGAAAACTACTGTTATGGGTAAGGATGCGGCTCTACGGCGTAAGAAGGATGCTTTCATTTACCAAACGGCAGTAGAGCGCTATCCACTGCCGCTGAGTTACTCGATTATAGCTCGCATAGCTGAATATGATATCCGGACACGAGAAATGGGAACTGAATTACAATCCATACTACTGGAACAGCTCATTGGTCTTATTATGATACGCAATGGGCAACAACCCCCTAAATTCTCTACCCTTTCCTTCCTTACAGATGCAAAGTTTTAAGAATCCGCTGCGCTACCGGTAGGGGAACCTGGGCTTGTTTTGCTATTTCCTCAGCTGATGCTGATAAAAGTGCTTCTAAAGTTCCAAAAGTTTGCATTAGACGTTTACTTCTGCTTGGTCCAATTCCCGTAATTGATTCGAGGAGTCTGAAAGTAGCCTCCTTTGAACGTTGTTGCTGATTTAACGAGGTTGCAAAGCGGTGAGCTTCATCGCGGATAGCTTGTAATAGCTGTAAAGCTGGAGAACGCTCCGGAAGCCGTAGAGAGTCGCGCTGATCAGGGAAATAAATATCCTCGTTTTCTTCAGCTAACGCCACCACAGCTAAGGCATCCAGTCCTAAGTCGTACAAGGCTTCACGGGCTACATTTACCTGCCCTTGTCCACCATCAATCAAGATTAAGTCGGGAAGAGGTTGTTTCTCGCGCACTTGCCGTGTATAACGCCTTGTGACGGCTTCACGAATAGCGGCATAGTCATCAATCTTGCCATCTAAACTACGGATATTAAACCTGCGATAATTCTTCTTATCGGGGTTACCGTCTTTGAATGTTATAAGGGACGCTACTGTATATTTCCCAGATAGATGAGCAATATCGAATCCTTCTATTCTTTTTGGTAGATTTTCGAGTTCTAAAACTTGCATTAACTCTTCAAGTGCTTCTGGATTTTCTTTACTTCTTAATCGTTTCTCGACATCCCGAGCTGCATTTTCTCCGGCCATCCGCAATACTCGATAATGTTTACCTTCGGTCGGCAAAAAGACTTCAGTGGCTACTGCTAATTCGTTTTTAAAATAGGCTTGGATTAAGGTGGTATCGATTGCATGTGAGACAAAGAGTTGTTGTGGAATATTTCCTCCATCACCATAATATTGGATTAAAAAGTGTAATAACGTTTCTGTCTCATCACCAAATGTTTCTGCACGATAAAGGGCCTTACCCATTAATTTCCCATCACGAATTTGCATAATCGAAACGGTTGCTAAGTGCATACGCATTTCACAAGCCGCATAATCGCGACTTTCTTGTGAAAAATCTTCAACTTGTTGGGCTTGGGTAACTGTTTTTAAGGCTAGTAAGAGATCGCGTTTTTCAGCAGCTACTTCGAATTTCAGCTCTTTAGCAGCTCGTTCCATCTCGTCTTGCACTTGGTGGATTAACTCATCATCCTGACCTGAAAGGAAGGCTCGTACCTTAGCAATATGTTTGGCATACTCCTCTTGGGTTACTAAACCAGCACACGGGCCACAACAACGACCAATGTGATAATAGAGACACGGTGAATAGCGTTTACGTAAGGGGATTCCACACTTGCGTAACACAAACATCTTGTCAATTAATTCTAAGTAACGGTCAAGACTTTTTACATCTGGGTAGGGACCAAAGTACTCAGAGCCATCACGTATTATGCGACGTGTTTTAAAAACTTTTGGAAATGGCTCATTTGTAATGCGGATTAATGGATAACTTTTTCCATCTTTCAAAGATATATTATAGTGAGGGTTATGTTGCTTAATAAGATTATTTTCAAGAACTAACGCCTCATATTCATTCCCCGTTATAATGTATTCAATAGTAACTATCTTACTAACTAAAAATGAGGTTTTAATATCTTTACCACGTAGAAAATATGAAGTAACGCGGTTTCGCAAATCTTTAGCTTTACCAACATATATAATCTTACCTGTACTATCTTTCATGAGATAGACACCAGGAAGATGAGGCAAAGTTTTAGCTTGTTCTTTAGGGCTAAGTTCCATACCTCCTAAGCATACTCTCCGATTGATGAAAATGCAATATTCCCGGTACAATGGTGCTATGGAACAAGAGCTCAAAAAATCATTTCCGTTATTTGCAACGCTCTCCCGGGAAGATCAACAATTCATCGCCACTATCGTCACAGAACGTCAATGCTCCTACCAACAGATACGTTTACTTATTGAACAAGCCACAGATCTCACACTTTGGCAGCAACCCTCTATTTCGGTACTGTGGGACGAAGAGTCTGGAGGTAACCGAGAGGGTAAACCACGCACCAAGGCTATCATTGCTAACTTACTAGCTAAAATAGATTCCTTACGCCAAGCCCCTACTGACTATAATAATTTCTTGGCAAAGCCTATAGCACGGAAAAAAGCTACCCACGTCGTGCTCCAAGAAGATGCTAAATTGTTAGGAAGTTGCCCTTGTCCTATTGCTGGAGAAAAAACCCGTTGTTGCAATCTATTGACGTTAGATGCTGTTAGACAATGTGCTTTTGGTTGTTCTTATTGCTCAATTCAATCTTTTTATCATAAAGATGAGGTGCTATTTGTAAAGAATTTACAAGAACGCTTAGACCAACTTCAATTACCAGAAGGAACTTGGCATATTGGTACGGGGCAATCGTCCGATTCGCTCATGTGGGGTAATGCCTACGGATTACTCGATAGCCTTTCAACTTTCGCCCACCAACATCCAGAGATAGTTCTGGAATTAAAAACAAAATCAGATCGGACCGATTGGATTAATACCATTTCTTTTCCTAGTAATGTAGTAGCAACCTGGTCCCTCAATGCCCCCACTATAATTGAGAAAGAGGAACACTTAACGGCTTCTCTTGGTGAAAGATTAGCTGCAGCTCGCCAAGCTGCTGATGCAGGATTATTGGTGGGATTTCATTTGCATCCTATGGTCCATTTTTCCGGCTGGCAGGATGAATACGGGCTTGTTATCGAAAGTATCCTCAATACATTCTCTCCTAGAGAGGTTATGATGATTTCATTGGGAACTCTCACGTTCACAAAAGAAGTTTTGCGGCAACTGAGATCTTCAAGACGGCCTAGCCGCATTTTACAGATGGAGCTTACCGAAGCTGCAGGGAAATTTTCATACCCCGTAGCTGTAAAAAAGGATCTTTTTTCATTTGCATACAATCAATTTCCCGCAGAATGGAAACAAAAAACAGGACCTTTTTATTATTTATGCATGGAGCTACCCGAATTATGGGAGCCTATTTTTGGTTATGCCTATCCCGACAATGCTTCATTTGAAGCCGATATGAAACTTCGTTACCAACAGAAGATCGAAACGATCAGTAAATAACATATCCAATATAGAGTTGACAACAGCGGCTATCCTCGCGATAATTGACAAAAAAGAGACGATTGTAAGGAAACAATGTATGAAACGAAGAAATGATGCAACCTATGTTGCTAACCTTATCCCCTATAAACGCATTTTTCCCTATATTATGCCTAAACGGACCGATTCCTTAGTTTATCATAAATTTAGTGTTGATTTAACAGAAGGCGTTAAATTTATTAAGCATATGAATCGTACTGATCCCGGGGATCATCAATATCGCGTATTTGAGCTTTTCTTGGCTGCTTTACTGCGTACTATTGTCATGAGACCACATCTTAATCGGTTTCTCATGAACTATGAAACTTGGCAACGCGATGAACTATCATTAAATTTTGTAGTGAAAGAAGATTATACTGACGATGCGCCCGAACATAGCGCTATTTTATATTTCGAACCTACTATGACCTTCCCTGAAATGGCCACTATTATTAACAACACTATTGAAAATTCACGCGCAGGAGGAGACAATGACACAGATGCTGCCATAGAGTTCTTTCTCCGTTTTCCTAAGTGGTTATTGCGCTTCCTCGTCAGTATCATTGGCTTTTTAGATCGCAAAGGAATTGCACCTAAAGCTTTAAGAGATGCTGATGGCTTGCACAGTTCAGCTTTCGTGGCCAATTTAGGTAGCATTAACCTCCTCAGTAGCCCACATCACCATTTATATGAATGGGGTACTACTTCCATTTTTATAACTATGGGTATGCTTCGCCGTAGACGCATTATCAATGAAGAAGGCGAGCGCTCGTTCATCGATTCGATGGATATTGGTGTAACTTTAGATGAACGTATTGCAGATGGATTCTACTTCATCCGCTCAATCCAAATATTACAAGACTACTTAAACAATCCCCAAAGATTAATGGAACGACCAGACATACCACTACCCACCCCGACCTTAAAAGAGGTCAAGCGTCAAAAAAAAGCCGTGAAGAAAGCACAGCGTAAAAAGAAGAAAGCAGAGCGTAAATTAGCTTAAGCCAACAAATCAGTTAAGCCATGGGATTTGTTATTGAATTATTTTTGCCTTTGGTATTGTAGCACGCTTGTTAGTGTTGATTGACTTACGATAGATGATGAACCGATAATTTATAAACTCAGTAGCTAAATTTACCACCATCGTACCTAATAGAACCACATATTCATTAAGACCCAAGTTAACCAATGGATCAACCCACCACGTAGAAAGTGGGGTAAAAATTGCATAATATAGTGCAACTAAAAGCATGGCGCGGGGTACATTTGCTGAGGATTTGAATGTGAACTCGCGATTAAGAGTAAAATTGTATAAAACAGAGAGCGTGAGGGCAAGAAAATAACTTAATCGATTTGGCAAATGGAATACTTCAAAACAGAGGGCAAAGCTAACTATTTGGATAATGCCAGCACTCGCGGAAAAGAGCACAAACTTGATTACTTGCACAATATTCTGTTTCTTAGTTAATCCAGTTTCCATCCATAGCTCCCATTCGATTTTTTAAAGAATACGCCATTATAGCTATTTATTTTTGATTTAGCATAGTAGTAAGCTTTCCACTCATCGTTCTAGGGACACCGATCCCTCTACGTTATCCAAAAATATTGGAACCTAAACTGATCGAACGCGGTAGTACACAAGATTTTATGAAGTTGTAGATATTTTTACCGATTCAACTATTTCGCAAGGTGGAACGACGCACTTTTAATTCAGCTTTTACCAATGTCTCCAATAATTCTTGATCATCAGGTTTTTTGATAAGGGTATAAAGACGTTTAGCGGCCAATTCTCCAATAATAGAGTCGACCTTGCTCAGTGTTGTCAGAGGCGGGTCAAGAGCTTCAACTATTTCCAAGTCATCAAAACTAGCTACAGCAATATCGCTAGGGATGTGTAAATTATGTTCATTAAGGACCGAGTACATACCAAAAGCCATTAATGAGTTGCCCGCGATTATTCCGTCTAACGTTGAACCGGTTTGTTCTAAAAGTTGTTCTGTCGCTCTTCGTCCACTCTTAATAGTCCAATCTCCATAGACAATATGATTGGAATTGACTTCAAGGCCAACCTCATGCATTGCCTTGAGAAAACCTTCATAACGGCGTCGCCCCGAAGTCTCGGAAAGAGGTCCACTGATGAGTCCAATATTGCGGCATCCTTGATCATAGAGATGCCTTGTAAGTAGATATGAATTGTATTGGTTATCATGTAATACAATATTGGTTCGCAGATTATTAACGACGTTGTCGATAACTACCAAGGGAATATTTTTTTGTTTCAAAATAGTTTTCAAGCGACTCCCCGTTGAACCTACTGTTGCCAAAATTATTCCATCTACTTGCTTGGCTAAAAGACTGTCTAATGATTCAATCTCGGTAGATTTTTGGCCCTCACTAAAACTTATGAGGGTACTATATCCATGCTTTTTAAAATAATTATGAATAGCTATCCCAACCTCGCCAAAGAAAACGTTGGTGAGGTCAGGAACCACAAGCCCAATCGAATAAGAGCGGTTCTGCCGGAGACTTTTTGCTGCAATGTTAGGGACATAGTGATGCTCCTTTGCAATAGAGAGGATAAGCTCTTTTGTCTCTTTCTTGATATCTGGGTAATCATTCATTGCCCGTGAAGCAGTTTTGATTGATACCCCGGCTATCTCTGCTATGTCTTTCAGTGTCACACTAGCCTCCAGAACCACACATTTTTATTTAGATTGAACTAACAAAATTAACAGGGGATTTCGTGTATTTTCCCAATAGGACTGGAAAGTAAGTCACACCCTTTCTCTGTTATTACAATACCGGTCTCCCAACGCATACCATAAGCAGGGCCTGAAGCAAACGTATCGACCT
>JAQVOO010000222.1 GCA_028702575.1 Sphaerochaetaceae bacterium | reverse complement strand
ACAGCTGATTCTTACACACTCAAGGCACGCAAGGAGGGCTACCCTGCCCGTTCTGTTTACAAACTTGAAGAGATTCAACAGAGTCACAAGATAATTCGCCCAGGCGACACGGTGCTGGACGTAGGAGCAGCTCCAGGGAGCTGGACTCTCTATACTCACAGGAAATTAATAAAAGGGAGGGGAGTTATTGTAGCGGTAGATCTAAATCCTTTAGGGCTTAACCCAATACCCCCTACTGTTATTAGTTATACTGGGGATGCCTTCAGTCCTGAGATTCGCAAGCAGTTGATTTCACATGGTCCGTATGACGCTATTATTAGCGATGCGGCGCCCATGACAACCGGCATTCGTACGGTCGACACTTCTCGCAGCGAATGGCTCTCTGAACAAGTACTCGCTTTAGCCGAAGAACAATTGAAGGTCCACGGCAATTTAGTTATTAAGATTTATCAAGGTGGCGGAGAGAGGGAAATCCTCGCTCGGATGCGCGAGGTATTTACCAAAGCCAAAGCTTTTAAACCAAAAGCAAGCCGATCTGACTCCTTTGAGTTATTTCTCATCGGTTTAGATCGGCTACCCCCTAATTAGCTGATTTTTTCCACATTTTTCGGGGTGTGCACATCCAGTTGAGGGAATGGGATTTCAACCTGTGCTTCACGGAATTTTTCTAAAATCTCCTGCTGGAATCTATAAAATACAGTCCAGTAATCACCAGGTTTTGTCCAAGGACGAACAGTGATGTCAACAGAAAATTCGTTGAGTTTTTTCACCGCTATAAAAGGTGCTGGCTCAGCAAGCACTTCAGGATAACTATGAATTATATCGGTAATGATCTCTTTAGCTTTATTTACATCACTGTCATAGGCAATCGAAACATCCATCTCAACACGTCTTCTTTCGGTATAGGAGTAGTTTACAATGGCTTTGCCCCAGATAAGTTTGTTGGCCATAATTACCCGTTTGTTATCGGGAGTGGCCAGCGTTACGCTCATCATGTCCATATCACGAATAGTTCCATTTATGGATCCTATTTCAACATAATCACCAATTCTAAAGGGAGCATTCAAAACAATCATCACTCCAGAGAGCAAATTGCCCAAAGTCTCCTGGAAGGCAAAACCTAAAATAAAACCAGTTACACCAAGACCAGCAATAATAGGAGCAAGACTAACCCCCATTTGGCCTAGTACAATCAACATCACGAATATCCAACCTATTACGGAAATTATCTTTAACAGAAAGTTTGCCATCAGCTCATTAATCTTTTTACTTCTACCAAGCATTTTACCAAATACTTTGCGTAGAATAGTAATTAAGATTTTTCCTACTATCAGGATGAGGAGAATTGAAATTAAGGTAATAAGTAACCCAACAGCTTCTTGGTTGAACCAAAGTTTAATTGAATCCCAGAACGATAGAAATGTTACTGGAGTAGTCATGCGTACGCCTCCCTGTGGCTATTTTTTTTATGTATAGTGTATCACGATGAAGAAAGGGGCCGAAGCCCCTTAGTTAATTATCTGGCAAGTAACGTGTTTAGTCGCTTTACAAACCCCGATGGGTCTTTAAGCGTAACACCTTCATTGAGTAAGGCCTGATCGAGTAACACTTGTGAAAGATCATTCACATAGTCCTCATCAGTAGCTTCTGCAATCTTTTTCACCACAGGGTTATCGAGGTTAATTTCTAAAATAGGGGTGCTCTCGGGTAGATCCCCTTGTCCCATGGACTTAAGAATCTGTTGCATCTGCACGGTCATATCGTCATCTGCAACGACTACTACGGCCGGAGCATCAACTAAGCGAGAAGAGGCTACGACATCTTTAACGCGCTCACCTAAGGCTTTCTTGATCTTCTTAATGACGTCTTTGCCTTCTTTTGACTTTTTCTTATTCTCAGCTTTGTCTAATTCATCAACAGCACCAGCTTTATTAATGGCCTTCAGTTCTATCTCTTGGTAGGTCCCAATCGAAGGAACAATAATGTCATCAATATCATCGGTCATGAGTAAGACTTCAAGGCCTTTCTTGCGGTACCCCTCTAGTAAAGGAGAGCGTCTAACAACCTCTTCATTTCCTCCGGCTAGATAATAAATAGTTTTCTGATCTTCTTTCATTCTTTCCTTATAGGCAGCTAAGCTTGTATAGCCGTCAACTTCAGAGCTCTTAAAGCGGACCAGTTCCATTAATGTTTCCCGGTTACCATAATCGCTGTAAAGCCCTTCTTTCAGTGGTCGGTTAAACTGTTCAATAATTTTAGTGTACAGTTCAGGATTCTGCTCAGAGATTTTCTTTAATTCTCCCAGAATTTTTTTAACTGAAGCAGTCCTAATGTTGCTCATAATCCGGTTTTGCTGCAAGATTTCACGGCTGACATTCAATGGTAAATCTTCGCTATCGATAACACCTCGCACAAACCGTAAGTAAGTCGGTAACAACTCTTTCTCATCGTCAGTGATGTAGACGCGTTTAACATACAACTTTACCCCCGGTTTATAATCGGCGTGGTATAAGTCAAACGGAGCTTTTGAGGGGATGTAAAACAAGGTTGTGTAGTTATTGACCCCTTCTGCTTGTGTGTGGACATAATAGAGTGGATCTTCACTGTCGTACGATGTATTTTTGTAGAATTCATTATAATCTTCAGCAGTCAATTCGCTCTTGTTTCTGCGCCAAAGGGCCGCTGCACTGTTAATCTGGTCAACCTTATGGGTTGTTCCCTTTTTCTTACCCTTATCGTCGTACTCATCTTGATCATACTCAAGGAAGATAGGGAAGGCTATATGGTCTGAATAACGCTTAATTAAGCGATCCAAAGCCCATCGGTTTGCATACTCTTCACCATCTTCATTCAGATGTAGAATAATAGTAGTTCCTTGACTGTCGCGTTCGGTTTTTTGGAGGGTAAATGTTCCCTTACCAGTAGAAGACCATTTCCAAGCTTCTTCTGAGCCGGCTTTGCGGCTAATAACTTCAACTTTTTTAGCGACCATGAAACTGCTGTAAAAGCCAACGCCAAACTGGCCGATCAAATTGGAGTCTTTCTTCTGTTCGTCGGTCAAGTTCTTAAGGAAGCTTTTAGTTCCTGAACGAGCTATAGTTCCAAGATCATCCGCCAGATCATCGTGGCTCATGCCAACACCGTTGTCCTTGATTACTAACATCTTCTTTTTTTCTTCGTCAGTAAAGGAGATGTCAATACGGGGGGTGTACTGCAAATCTTTAAATGCAGGGTCGACTAAAACTAAATATTTTAGTTTGTCTAAGGCATCGGACGCATTACTAATGAGTTCTCGTAAAAAAATCTCTTTATGTGAGTAAAGCGAGTGAATGATGAGGTGCAAGAGTTCAGACACCTCTG
>JAQVOO010000221.1 GCA_028702575.1 Sphaerochaetaceae bacterium | reverse complement strand
AGCCTTAGTTCGATCTGTGTCTGGACCCATTTTCTTACGACAACGGATTGGACGGTCAACAGTCTGTGGTATTGCCGCTGCATCTATTGTCAGTGCGTTGGCAAAGAAATTAGGGACTCGAGGGTGGGTTGCTGATTATTATAATTCACTGGATGTGCTAGGTGAGAGATCCCATGATTTTGTCGCCTATGGCACATTACTGTGGAGTTGACTATGCAAATAAACCATCAAAGCTTACTTCTAGCCCTTGCCCGTGAGTCGATTAAGGAAGCATTAACAGGAGAATTGTCAGCTACGTTAAAGAAATTAAACGAGAATCCTCCTTCTGAGTTGACCGGTGAGGAGGGGGCCTTTGTTACGTTAAAACGCAAAGCATCATCCCCAGCTACTAGCGAAGCCTTACGGGGATGTATTGGGAATGTTCTCGGTCAGAAACCACTGTATCGATTAGTCTATCGTCTAGCGCAAGAGAGTGCATTTCATGACCCCCGCTTTCCGCCACTGCGACTGGAGGAGTTGCCTCAGATAAAAATTGAGATATCTATTCTCTCTGTCCCTTATGCGGTAAAAGCCCCACAGGAGATCGAAGTGGGGCGGGATGGAGTAATACTTACCCACGGGCGTCATCGTGCTCTCTTCTTGCCCCAAGTGGCTCCAGAACAAGGTTGGGATCGAGAGACTATGCTTAATCATCTCGCTATGAAAGCTGGCTTATACCCAACCGCTTGGCAACAAAAAGGGTGTGTCTTTGAAGTATTTCAGGCTGAAATCTTTGAGGAGCAATAAGGTGAAAACTACTTTGCAGTGTGATTTTTGTTGGCGTCTGTGCACCCTTGAAGAGGGTGCTTTAGGTGTTTGTGGAATTCGCAAGCACCAAGATGGTGAGATGCGAACTCTTGGCTACGGAGAGATCGTAGCTTCTGGGGTTGATCCGATTGAGAAAAAACCTTTGTACCATTTTTTTCCAGGTTCACAAACCTTTTCTATTGCTCTCTTTGGATGCAATTACACATGTAGTTTTTGTCAAAATTACCATATTAGTCAAATAGGCAGCCCCTATTGGCCTGGTCGTAAGGATCATCAACGACAATTTCCTGTTACGGCAGAAAGTGTAGTTGATAAAATGAATCGGACAGGAACCAACATACTGAGTTATACCTATAGTGAACCAGTAGTATGGCAAGACTATATGCTCGCAGTAGCCGAACAAGTCCATGACCACCATGGTTTCAATTGCATGATTACCAACGGCAGTTTTTCCAAGTCTTCCTTGCAACGTGTGTTACCAGCCATTGATGCTTTCAATATCGACGTCAAAGGTAATGATGCTTTTTATAGATCCCATTGTAATGGAGTCCTTAAACCAGTCTTAGATGCTGTGGAGACGATAGCAGCAACGCCGAACAAGATTCTAGAAATCACCACACTATTAATTGAAGGTATTCACACTGCCGCTACAGTAAAGACTTTAGCCCACCAGTTAGCCGATAGGGGCGTGCAGGTTTGGCATCTGAGCCGCTTTTATCCCCATTATCATATGGCAGATGCACAGCAGACTTCAGAGCCCTTTTTAAAGCAGATGTTAGAGATTGCGCAAGATTCAGGTATTCCCTATATCTATGCAGGCAACAGTCGACTGGAAGGGTGGGATACTACCCGGTGTCCTTCGTGTCGATTGTCAATAATTACTACCCACAATAATCCAATTAAAGCTAGAAAAGATGTGCAGATGAATATAAAAGATAACCGCTGTAAAAAGTGTGGTTTTGAGTTATATGGACGTTTTTCTTAGTTTGTTACTAAGGTTATTTTTATGCGACTCTGATAATTTCCGGAAGTATAGATTGCATTAGGATCAAAGTTAAGAATCTCCAATTCAATGAAATCGTACCAATTCCCATTGGCATCCTTAGTAACGACTTTACGCCGTATCTTTTTTGAATGCACCTCAGAAGTATTACGAATACCAACGTCATAGGTTATTTGTGGAGCTGTGCCATCTATACGATGAAATGCAAACGGGATAACACCCACTATCCCAGGTTCTCCTGGAGTAATCTCCAATTTGTAGGGGTGCTTGCCTTTCTTATCATTGGACATAAATTCAACTGCACCAACCGTTAATGCACCTCCAGTTCGTTGTAGCTCGAGGACATCAACTTCTGTAACGTAAGGGATGGCCACTAAGGCCGTTACGATCCCGCCTCCCAATCCTCCCTCTAAAAATATCATACTATAATGAAGCGTCTCATCGAGTAAGGGGTAATCATAATTAATGATAGGGTTATTAGGATCAGTGTTGTCAGTAGGATAGATTTGAAATCGTAAATAGGTGGTATAAATACCTTCATATCCGGCTTCACTTCCCGTATTTGGATAGGCATTGAGGTAAAAGTTTCCACCCCAATAGTTCCACCCGTCAAGATGAATGGGAATGTAGTTAGCTGGATCAGGGCTATCAATTTCTAGTCCTGCTACTTTCGGGTGGGTGACATAGGCTCGAAAATACTTGGTTGGGTCTCCGACTTTTGTGAAACGAAATTCTGTAAGGTGGGGTTCACTCGTGATTATCACGGTAACGTCGCGGCTAAACACCCCGGGAGGGGGAGGCGTTTGTGTAGTGGCGTACTGCACTCCAAGGGTTACAGTCGGTCTACCAGTAAAACCGTTCCAAGGAATTTTTTGAGAATTATCGTTGAGCCAAGCATTATTGACATCCCATTGTATATTATACCAATCATACGTTGCACTAGCTAGATTAGATATGATGACGAGAAATAATAGGGTAAGAACGAAAATTCGTTTCATGCAGAAAGTATACTATGACATAAGTGTTTTGTGTAGGGGTAACTTTATTTCTATCTTATTGCCGTAGTCATATAATGTTCCATTAATTAAACATTTTACTGTATGAGGATACGAATGCAGATGAGACGAGTAGTCACTATGAAAGGTCACGTCAAGTCTTGTTTGTAATTTCAGATTTAAAGGTCATTGAACACTTCCCATTCTGATCATGCTGCATTATTCAGCTGCCGCTGTTCTTCTATCGATTTTGCACTTATGTAAGACCTTCCTGTTTCAGTGTCATCCTGGTACTCCATAAGATAAGAAACCAATAGCCTCATGTAAGAGCCGGTGCAAGGGAAAACCCCCACTACACGGCTTCTTCTCCTGATCTCGACATTGAGGCGTTCAATGCCGTTGTTGGAGGCAATCTTCCTCGAGTCCAATTCGAGGAAATTGTAGAACTGGAGAGAGTCCTCCAGACCTTCCATCAAGCATTCTATAGCCTTGGGAAATCTCTGCCCATATTCCTCCTCAAGGCCCCTGGCACAAGCCTCCGCATGCTTGGCATCCTTCTG
>JAQVOO010000220.1 GCA_028702575.1 Sphaerochaetaceae bacterium | reverse complement strand
ACAACTTTCACGTCCTTTCCTTTTTCATGCATATCCAAGGCATTTGATAAGACATGGACAAAGCAAGTTGGCAAAAATGACAAATTTTTTTCATCTGGTAGTATCCTTCTGCTGTAAATTTTATGGTTAGTTATACTATGGCATGACTTTATTTGTAAGGCATGCAGACGGCTCCTGCTTCTCATCTCCAAAATTATATTGTGGATTTTCGGGGGTAATCAGAGCGTTTTTGGTATTGCTTAAAAAACAAGATCAGGTTATCTGGTAAATCTTACATAGACCCGATCATCATACGAAAGATTGCCTTGCACTAAACCTTTAGTACTTCGATAGAGGGTGTAGCAGAGCGGATCCTCCTGTAAGATATAGGCTAAATGATCCTCTGTTGCCTGTAAAGTTGGTTTAAGAGAGGGGTAGCCGTCACTGGAGAGGACGATCTCTTTAGTGTTGGAAGGCAGAGGCGCTACGTGGATATGATTTTCAGGAATTGATGTGATACCATCAAGAGCGTAGTAAGTGAAATCTGATTCGTAAGTTGAGTTTTGTAATGTGGCTTGTTGATTAAGAAACGGAATGATTTGTTCACGGCAGGTGTCATGTTCAAGTAACTCGTTTACAGTTGTCCCTTGTGAAATAGCAACATGAATAAGTAGTGCCCGGAGGTTACTAAGGACACTGTCGGCCTCCTTTTGGAATTGGACACTTTGGTTATCAACTAAGGCCATGCAATCTCCTAAGAACCAGAGTTCATGTCGAAATGCACTATAGATAACGCAAGAGGCGGTACAGCGTAAAGGAGGATTTTCTGTGACGGCTTTAAAAATACCTCGCTTGGTATAATAGTTGTGCAGGACTTGGTTAACGTGGTTGAACGCAGCGTGAGCATTGATAGTAGGTTCCAGTTGTTCTATGGCCTTGGTGGCAAGGGTCATGGCAATACGACCAGGGGACTCCTGATCATAGAGAATTCCACTTTTATTGGTGGCACCGTCAACGACTGCTACAAAGTTTTCGTTATAGATATAACCGTCTTCACAGGTAGTCATATCTCCATTCTTCGCTTGTATGAATTGTTCGATCACCTGCATTACTCACGCTCCTTGTGCAAACCGTATAAGAATAGTATACACAAAAGGAAAATAAAAGAAAGTAAAAAAAAGGAATAAACATGGACTAAACCTCTCTTTGAGGCTATAATAAGAAGATAGGAGTGTGAGTGGTTATGCGAATATGTGTTTATGAAGATCCAAAAGATTTAGGATTACACGCAGCCCAAGTTGGAGCACAAAAGATTCGAGAAAGTTTAGCTAAAGACCCAGTTGTTTCAATCATACTGGCTACTGGTGCCAGTCAATTCACCATGTTAGAAGCTTTGTTGAAGATGCCAAACATCGACTGGAGTCGGGTTGAAATGTTCCATTTGGATGAATATGTGGGACTCGATATTTCCCACCCAGCAAGTTTCCGTAAATATTTGAAAGAACGGGTTGCTAACAAACTACCAAACCTGAAAGCTTTTCACTACATCAATGCTGATGAAAAAGATCTTGATAAGGAAGTCAAACGAGTTTCTGAACTCATCTCCAAGCGAAAGATTGCAGTAGCTTTTATTGGTATTGGAGAGAATGGCCATCTTGCGTTTAATGATCCTCCTGCTAATGTAGAGACTAAGGATCCGTACTTGGTAGTCACACTTGATAAAGCGTGTCGGCTCCAGCAAGTGGGTGAAGGTTGGTTCCCTTCAGTTGAAGATGTACCTGCCCAAGCCGTAACGATGAGTATCCACCAAATATTGGAAAGCGACTGTATTGTATGTACGGTGCCTGACGAGAGGAAAGCACCTGCAGTTAAAATGGCGTTGACTGCACCAATTGAGGCTCTTTACCCATGTGCTTATTTACGCCTTCATAAAAACTGTTATCTCATGTTGGATAGCCCTGCAGCTTCTGATGTTTTAACTAAAGCATAAGTTTTGAGATAATAAACTTTCAGATAAAGTATGAATGCATTAAAACGAAAGATTAAAATATTAGAACTCCTCAAAGAGCATGAATCGGTCGAAGTAGCCCATTTAACTAAGCTCTTAGGGGTTTCTAAAGTTACAGTCAGAGCTGATTTAGATAACCTTGCACTGAAAGGACTCTTAATACGGACCCATGGGGGAGCGATGCTACCCGAGAACCTGGAATTAGTTCGAGTTTTAGCCAACACTCTGGAAGAACAAAAGAAAGAGAAATATGCTATCTGTAACGCTGCTGCAGGTTATATCAAGCCCGGAATGAATGTCATTATTGATTCAGGTAGTACTACTGTCCACTTAGCGAAGATAATTCGTGCTATGGACATCACGGTAATAACCAACTCTGTGTTGGTATTACAGGAACTGATGGGCTCCACTTCGGTAGAATTATTAATCGCCGGAGGAATTTTACGTAAGCCCTCGCTTTCGCTTATGGGTGATTATGCTTCTTATGTGTTTGACCAAATCCACGGAGATCAATTATTTTTAGGAGCTTCTGGGTTTTCAATTGAAAAAGGGATAACCAGCACTAATATAATTGAGGCTGAAACTAAAAAGCACATGATTCGTAATGCCTCTCAAGTATTTCTATTAGCCGATTCTTCGAAGCTTGAGCGTATGTTTATTGCTAATGTATGTGGCTGGGATGCTATCGATTACTTTATAACCGATGCATTATCTTCAGCCCACAGTGCGCGGCTGGCCGAAAAGGGAGTCAAAGTGATTATAGCGCCAACGGCCTAAACGAGGGAAACTGACTGCCACATTCCATGCATGAGCACATCTAGATTACGATAGCCAGCCTGTACTAGTTGATCGTCGGCTTGTGCGAAATAAAAGTCGATATGGGTGCTCTGATGGGCATCTGAGGTGAGGGTAAGTGGAATTTCCAGTTCTGCACACTCTGCGACCATCTCCATGGAGGGGTAGGTCTCTTTTACCGATCCGCGGGCTATACCTCCGGTATTAACTTCCAAGCGTACTCTCTGTTTACGAGCACTCTTAAGGAGGTGTGAGGTGAGCTTTTTATACCAACCTTCACGAGGATCAAAGAACCGATTATCTGTATTTCGTTTTTTAATTAAATCACAGTGACCTAATAAATCAAAGGTATGGTTGGCCATCATCTTTTCTTGTAATGAAAAGTAATGGGCCACGAACTGTTGTATATCATTGTCAAAATTATCTTTTAAAAGTGTTTCAAAATCTTCGATAGGGCCATCGAAGGAGAGGTATTTTCCACTCTTTGCATGCTGCATGAGGTGGATTGAGCCAATAGTGTAATCGAGTTGTTCTTGATACTCCGCTCCAACGAACTCATCGGTATCTTCAAGATAGTCGAGTTCTAAGCCC
>JAQVOO010000219.1 GCA_028702575.1 Sphaerochaetaceae bacterium | reverse complement strand
CAGATCCAATCAAAGATTTATATGACTGCATAAGTCGTGAAATGATACTCAATGCATTAAAAAAAACAAATGGAAATAAAACAAAAACAGCAGAAATCCTTAAAATTTCTCGCAAAACACTCTATCTGAAAATGAAGAAATTGGAGATTGATTTGTGAATACTACCAGTGGTCGAACAATTTTACGTCTTGAACAAATTCACCACTATAGTAGGAATTATGAAATATTAAACAGTGTCGACTTTAACCTCTTTACAGGAGAAATTCACGCCTTAGTTGGCAATCACCTCTCAGGGAAAACAACGATTGGAAGAATCATTGCCGGTTCAGAAAAAATTCAAGACGGGTCTCTCTATGTAAAAGGTAAAAAAGTACTCAACCATTCCGTTAAAAGAGCCTTAAAACTTGGAATTGGCATGGTCTATCAAACACAAAACCTAGTATCTTCATTAAATTCTGTCGACAATATTTTCTTTGGGAATCATCCAAGTTTTTTTATCACTAAAAAATCAAAGCAGCAGATGCGTGAAAAAAGCCAGGAATTATTAGCACGCTTTGAATGTAATATTGATCTAGACCAACCACTATATAGATTAAATGAGTTAGACAAACAAATCATTAACATCTGCAGAGTGTTAGTTCTAAAACCGGATATTCTTATTCTAGATGAAATCGGGGAGAATATGCCCCCCGATAAATTGGGAATTACGTTTAAGGTTTTACGCGAATTGAGTCGAGAAGGAACTGCTATAATTTATATAACGTCAAATTTTAAAGAAGTTTTTAAAATCGCCGATAGAGTTACAATTCTAAATGAAGGATACCGCAAGGCTACTGAGAAGATAGAAGCTCTTGATCCTATGCGTCTAATCAATCTGGCATTCGAGACCCCAGCTACCAATGGAGAGCCTCCGGATGATCCAATTAAATTTATGGACTCTTACCAGGAATCTATTATAGACGCCTTGCCGATTGGAGAAATTCTAGTTAATTCAAATCTTGAGGTGGTGTTTGCCAATACGCAAGCTCGCACACTTTTAAAATTCTTGGGCCCCAGAGGGCAACTCGCAGGACTTGATCGCGTTTTTAATTTTCTAGACGATGATAAATTCTACCAACTCGTCTACACTATCGATCGAGGAGAGTCGCTCACGCTTACCGGGGAGCGCTTTATGAACCAATTTCTCAAAATTGTGGCTAGTCCCATTCAAAATCAAAAAAAGCAAAAAATTGGCTCTAATATTTTTATTGAAGATGTTAGCTTTGATTACCAAACTCGAGAATACCTCATGCAAGCTAAAAAAGCTGAAAATACCGCTGCATTAGCAGCTGGGGTGGCCCATGAAATTAAAAACCCTTTGGGAATCATGCAGAATTACATTGAATTACTAAAGCTGGGGAAGATGAGTCCAGAGAATCAATCATACCTACATTCCATTGAAAAAGAACTAATTAGAATCACCAAAATCGTAGGAAACCTGCTCTCTTACTCTAGAGAAATAAAAACTCCCTACCAGCACATTAAAATTATTGATCTATTACAAGAAATCCTATTGCTACTAGAACATAAATTCTCAAGTAAGGAAATCGTGGTAGTTAAAGACTTCAAAGATGACCCCGTAGTTTTTGGTGATGAAAACAAACTCAAACAACTCTTTATGAATCTTCTCATAAATGCAATTGAGGCTGTGCTCGAAGAGGGTTTTATTGGTATTTATGTGACAACTGATCAAAAAAAACAAATTGTTCATATCAGCATAAAAGATAATGGTTTTGGCATATCGGAAACTGCTATTGATAAAATATTTTCACCGTTTTTCACCACTAAAGTCACCCGCACAAATATAGGACTAGGACTCTCTATCTGTCAAAATATTGTAGAATCCCATAAAGGGGTCATCAAATTCACCAGCATCCCTCGGAAACATACAACATTTACTATTACCTTCCCTCTCAGCGAAGCAACCGATCAGTATGAAGGGCCATCATCAAGTTCTTGATTCTAAAATTATCAGCTTTTTTCACACAAAGCCAATGCCTTAATAACCCCTTGATGGGAAGGATCTTCAACTAGGATATTCTGTAATTCAGTGACGGCCTTTTCAACTTGACCCAACCCCAATAACCCCAAAGCACGATGATAGCGACAGTGCACCTCGTGTTGCCACTGACGATCAGTATGATACACAGTTGTTTCAGGTAAGGAGACAGCGAAATAATCTGGTTCAACCACTTCAAAGAGGTTTTGTTCGCCATAGGTTAAAATAGTGTGAAAGCGCTTTTTGGCTTCATTGTGTTGCCCTAGTTTTTGACAGGCAAGCCCCTGATAAAAAATGGTATCAGAAGGTTGTTCATTGTAATAATGTGCTTCAGAAGGTTTCTCAATACCCTTTGAAGCTGCCTCCCACCAGAAAATAGCCTCCTCATCCTGACCTAAAGCAGCATACGCCTCTCCCAGATGGTACTGGGCGATAGTATCAAGGGTGTGGGGTAAACGCCCCTCCCCAAGATTCCTAGGCCATTGCCATGTTTGCTTTAACAAAGCAATCGCCTTTTGCTCATCGTGCCGCTCCAACTGCGCCAATGCTAAACCAATTAAACTATACACATATTGGCCACTAACTTTACCCTCTCCTCCTTCCCAAGGGTGGAAATTACGTTGCATCAGTGCATTGTAAGCCTTTTGGTACTGGCCAAGACAATTTAAAAGGAAAATATACTGTAGATATAGATCGTCCCTTTTCAGGACAGTCTCCATATAATTTTCTAAAAACGCAAGACGCTCACGAGGACCTTGTCCGAGTAAAGCCGCCAATTGATCGCGCTCTAATAAAATTCGCGCGTCGTCAGTATCGAGCTCTTGAGCTCGACAAATACTCCTAAAAGCCCGCTCCCCATTTTTTTCTTGATTGTAATAAGCGATTGAAAGATTGCGATGTACGGTTGAAAATTCTGGTGTAAGCTGAGCAGCCTGTTGCCAATGATCGGTTGCTTCTGTGTACCGCTTAACATGATAGAGTAAGTTCCCTAGATAGTAATGCGCAAGGCCTCCTTCAGGATTAACTTTGGTAGCATGCGATAAGATCTGAAGCTCGCTCAGGGTGTTTGGGAAGCACCGATTCGGTGAAATTTTTTCAGCCGCTTGATAGTATCTGGTAGCCTCTCGTTCATCTTTGTTAATAATATAACTCATATAACCCTTAGCATAAGAGATCATGGGATAGGCAACAGGACATAAAGAGAGTATCGCAAATGCTTCTTCGGCAAAGCCCATCTCTTCATAGGTACTGGCCAATCTTAAGTAATTGTGTGCAGAAGAGCGCATAAGCTGTTTCCATTGGGTTGGCTCTTTTTGCTCAAGACTAATTTCATAGGCTATACC
>JAQVOO010000218.1 GCA_028702575.1 Sphaerochaetaceae bacterium | reverse complement strand
GAAGAACAAAACCTTATTTACGGTGATAGATCCCAAAGAAAAAGAACAACTTGAATCCTACTATTCCCGAAAAAACCTTGTTGTTTCAGGTAGATATAACAAAATTCGGCAATCTTGCAAGAGCTTTGAGACCTTTCAATATAATTCTAATTTACTCTGTCCGAATGAATTGGGAGTCCTAAAAATCTTGCAAAATGGGGGTTGACGGGAATCATAGAAGAAATACCCTGTTCCATCATCTCGCTACAGGCATTGATTGTCAAGAATAAATGTTTTTAGTCAAAGAAAATCAACTTCTTTGACTAACATAGATGAGAACTGAGGATCTTGTGAAAGTAAGGGAGTTTGTGATTTCAAAGAATCGATCGTACCAGATTAGCCACCACTAATCTTTGTATGCTGTGGCCCAACTTACAGGCAAACAGATTAAGGTTTTACCTGGGGCAAAGCGGAATTACACTGACTCAATAGAATGGGCTCTGAAACTAATCTAAAGCTTTCAAGTGATACTATGCTCAAGCCAGTTTAAAGCAAGTTACCACTAAGACTCTAATAGGATTCTAACACTTCTTCTGTTTTCTCCATGCTTAAAGCTTTTAGCAACAACATAGTTAATACTACACAGTAAGCGATGAGGATATAACCCATATAGTTGATGTCGGTTAGGGTAAATAAGAAAGAGGTAAGGACTGGCCCTGTTAGTGCTCCTACACTACCAGCGCCCACTAGGTACATGATGAGGTGAGCATCTGTATGATTTGCCGAGCAATTTTCAATTAACAGGGGCCACACTGGGCCACAGGCATAACCAACGAGTCCCATGATGAGCATTGTAACAACGGTGGGAAGTGCTGGTCCTAAGGTGACTAACAAAAGCAGGGAGGCCAACATGAAAGCAACGTGGAGGGCAAGAGGTCCTCTTGTAGATTTTTTCTTGAAGAACATAAAGAACAAGCGCGAAATACAGAGCCCAATCCAGTAACAGGTGAGGGTTAAAGAGGCATCAGCAGTGCTTAATTTATAGCTTTTCTCTAAGAAAACCGGCAACCAGTTCGCGATTGAACTTTCAAGCACTACGTACGACATCATAGTTAAAGAGAGCCAAATAAAACTGGCTGGCAGTTTTGAACCAGTTGCCACTGGCACTTCCTGCACTGGTAGAACAACACTCTCTTGGATAACTTTTTCAGATTTGGAAGAAGGGATAATGAGGAAGAAGACTAACAGTCCCACCCCTACAGCAAACGAACCAATAGTTACCCCAATCTGGGGCACTTGCAGTCCCCCTTTTAAGAGGGCTCCTACAAATAGTGGAGCGCTAAAAGCTCCCACACCGTAGAAGAATTGTGATAAGTACAACATGCGCCCATTTTTATCGCTATCGGCTAATAACGTAGTTCCGATTGATTCAACAAGGCCTCCACACCCTCCGATAATAATCATCATAAGGGTTAGGATTATAAAGGAGGTGTTATAACCAATGAATACTAAGAAAATTGCCGATATAAGCAAAGAGGCCGTTACAATTCCATTAAGAGGCATTTTCTTGGTTTTATGGAGACGTCCAATCGCCATCGAGAAAAAAGTAAAAGCAGCTGCTTGAAGCAAAAATATAGCTCCAAACCACTCTGAACCAATGGCAAATTTTGCAGAAAACCAAGTAACTAAAGAGGGTAGCGTGTTCACTGAGATAGCAAAACCAGCTAAGCTAATAACTAATCCAATTTTACGCCTTGCAGTCATGAAATTAACCTCTTTATTATACTCGCAATTAGTATGTAAGTTTTTTGATGCAGTGAGCGCGTGGAGTGTAACCACAACACGCGCCCCTTTACTCCATTCTTAACTATAATTTATAGTATTCTTGCATTAATTAACAGGGGATTTCGTGAATCTTTCCAATAGGAGAGGAAAGGAGGTCAAATCCTGTTTCTGTAATAACAATACCCGTCTCCCAGCGCATACCATAACTCGGCCCTGAAGCAAAGGTGTCAACCTGGAAGGTCATGTTAGGCACTAAGGAATACGTTGAACTGGTCTCCATCCAAGGAGCTTCCACTTCAATCATCCCCGTACCATGACACGGTCCGTAGACATAGTTGTCTTTACGTCCAGCATCAATAAACTTCTGGTAGTAATCAGTAGCAATCTGGGAGGCTGCTGCGCCCGCTTTGAGCTGCGTATAGGTCCATTCATGCATTGAGCGACAGAACTCAACCAGCTCGCGCTTCTCGCCCGTTAAGGGACCCATGCTCACTGGCATACCCATGCTCGGTGAATACCCCTCGATCTTAGCCGAAAGGTTCAGCTGTACCAAATCTCCCTTCTTAATCTCACGATAGGTAGAACGGGAAATAGCATGGCTCGTCGATTGCTCACTAAAGACATACATCGGTAGCCCTTCATACTCAGCACCATTTTCATAGATACACTTCTGGGCTACTCCCACCATCTGCAATTCGGTGACGCCAGGTTTTAAAGCCTTCAGTACTTCTGCAGTAGCAAGTTCGACAATTCTAAAGCCTTCGCGCATACAAGCTAGTTCGTTTTCACTCTTAACGGTACGCAGTTGGCGCACAATGTCATCAGCTCGTACTATTTCAGCATCGGGGAAGTTCTTACGAAGCCCTTCCAACTGAATAGGATTGCTAACTAAGTACCCTGCAATACCAATGCGGAGCTTCTTCCCTTTCACTCCGAGGTTATTAAACACATCGGTAAAGGTGGAAGGAGTGAACTCAGGATAAGCTGGATCGGCCGATTCACGATATTCCAATAACGTAAAGATATTGGAAAGGACACTGCGGTCAGCGGCAAACTTAGGACTTTCAGGGCCCACCATCAAAGCTGCTTTGCCGTTGGGGGCAATAGCCACTCCGGCGGTCTCAAAGAGAGGCCAAAAGTTGGTAAAATACCTGACGAACGAATAGTCCGCCTCGTTACAGTTCGAAATTAGGATATCTAATCCTGCTTCTCCGGTCAGTTTCGCTGCTTTTGCAATGCGATCAAAGTACTCTTGCTCTGGTATAGTAACTCGCTTTTTCATTAATTCCTCCTGATAAGCGTATTGTTGTATTGCGACGAGCCTCTCCTAAGGGGAGAGCCTCTGTCGCTGACAATTATATTATATTTTCCACCAGCTCTTGTGGCACAGAGGCCTATGGTAGCTGTAGCCTGGTGAAAAATGGGTGCAGTTGGAGTTTCCTCATAAGAGGGAGTGACATCTCTGGTTAGATTAAAGTGTTCTTTTATTACTGTGTTGTTATTGTGGGTAAAAGAGGGTTGCATCACCATCGGTGTAATGCCATTGGGATGTGACCATAACCGTGCTAGCATTCCTTGAAAAGGAGTGCGATGTAACGTTACAACTAAAGCCGTATTAATG
>JAQVOO010000217.1 GCA_028702575.1 Sphaerochaetaceae bacterium | reverse complement strand
TCGACACCGATTTCAAACAATGTCCTGGATCTGCTTGCCCTCGGTGTGAATTTAAAGATCGCTGTGAATTCTATCGGGAATCTGAACAATAAAACTCTAAGTTACAGAAGATCCAATAATTGCTCTATTGCATCAAGGGGGAAATCCTTTTTTGTGCCCTTCTCTTTCAAGGAGAGTAATAATTCTCGTGTTGATCTATTTTGCGGCAACATGTAAAGCCCCTCGCGGGCACAATCTTCAGCTAATATTCGATTAGAGAGCGCTAAAGCTTTGGCTATCTTAGCATCTTCTCCACTGCTCAAGCCTCTTGCGATAGTTTCTTGGTGAACTTTGCTCTCCAGCAACGTAGTTAATGCGTTGATGATGTGAGGGTTTTTCGCTTTCTTTTCAGCATAATTATCATATACCAGGAAAATAGCATGAGAAGGACAAGCATCAACGCAAAGTCGGCACCCATCAATACATTTTGTAACATCTATCTGACCCGTTTCGGTATCGGTTGCTCCGGTAGGACAAACAAAGAGACACACACAATCTTTTGTACATAACGCAATATTTCTAGCTGCATGCATATGCTACTCCTCCTTTTAAGCTATTTTAGAAAATCGAGAGGTAGGGGCTTTGCAAATAGGACAAAGTTCAGGTACTTTTCCACTTATCGCAATAAAACCACAGGCTTCACACACGTAAAGGTTACTTTCCTCTAACAGAGCGCCTCCCTGCTTTTCATAACGAGCCAATACCGATTTCTGAATTGCAGTCACTTTCTTTCCCCAAGTTGTACAACGTAAAGAACCTCTATCGTCTTCAGCCTCTGCCAAAGCAGCCACTTTCGTATAACTGTTCTCTATATCGTCAACTATATAAGAATTTAGGGACGACAAAGTCGGGTTTTCAGCCTCTTCGGCAACGGTTAAAAAATAGGCAACTAGCTTTTTCCATAATTCAGCCTCGGTTGCTCGCATCTGTTTTTCACATGCTTTTTGCAAATTAGAGCATATCGCAACCAGCGCATTGGGCGAATACTCTTTATAACTCTCCATCAAGCACCTCCTCATTATTTTGAACTCTTTCTATGCTAACACCACTTGGTGATGTTGTCACCAACTCTTTAATTGACCGAAAAGTGCTCTAATTGTATCTTATAGGCGAGAAGAAAAAAAATGTAAGGAGGCCTACCATGGCTGTAACAATGTATAGTACCCCAACTTGTGGATTTTGTCGGATGGCTAAAAGCTATTTCCAAAAGAATAATATTCCCTTCAAGGAATACAATGTAGCAACGAACTCAGAGAAAGCTCAAGAAATGGTCCGTAAATCGGGACAGATGGGCGTACCAGTAATAGACGTAAATGGAAAAATTATTGTTGGTTTTGACCGTGCTGCAATTGACCAAGCGCTCAAAAAATAACTCTTTTCTTAAGCTCCGCAACTGCGGAGCTTAAGCATACTTGCCTCTTAATCTTTTTAGTTCTACAGTAGCTCAATATGAGCACAACGCCCCTACCTAATTCTACTAAACCTCTTTTATTAGCTGGTATGACGGTTATACTTTGGTCTACTGGATTTGTCTTTACTAGAATTGCCGTGACATATCTCTCCTCGTATTCAGTTGGACTACTGCGTTACTTTTCAGCTTCAGTGGTATTAATCTTAATTGGATTCTATAAGAAAATTGGCCTACCGCGTTGGAAAGATATACCGTTGTTCGTGGTTCTTGGCGCTTTAGGATTTTCTCTTTACCAAATCTTATTTAACATTGCCATGACCTCTATCACAGCGGCGACGGCAAGTGTGGTTATGGCCACTGTTCCGGTTATAGCAGCCCTATTTGCTTCTATTATCTTCAAGGAAAAACTTAATTCTATTGGCTGGATAGCCGTTGCAATTGAATTTTCTGGGATACTTCTTCTTACTCTGTGGCACCGTGAGGTCTCACTGGGTTGGGGACTCGTTTGGATGTTTGCAGCGGCTTTATCTTTTGCGGCTTACAACCTTATCCAACGATTTTCGACCAAAAATTATACCCCTTTGCAATCAACTGTTTATAGTATTGTAGCTTCTACCATATTACTCCTTCCATTTGCATCTTTAACACTTAAAGAACTAGCCCAAGCGCCGTGGCAACCAATAGTAGCCGTAGTTTTCATGGGTATTTTTCCCAGTGCAATTAGTTTTATGCTTTGGTCACAAGCTCTTTCCACGGCTAAACAACTTGGTGATGTTACTAATTTTATGTTCCTCACCCCCTTGCTTTCCACACTCTTAGAAATAATCATGATTGGGGATTTTCCTGACCCAGGTACGCTATGGGGCGGAGTGACTATTTTATTAGGCGTTGCTTTATTCAATAACCGCCATAAAATATTCCGTCCGCTGAAACTATACAACTGAAAATAAAGATGGTATTCTTCCTACATGGAAAAGATATATTTTGTATACCAAACAGCGATAGGAGAAATACTCATTGCTGAAGAAGATGGAGCAATTACCGACCTAAAATCCACATCACGGCTAGATCCACAGTTTCTAGGTAAATCCCATGAAACATCACTTTTAGCATTAACTATAGCCCAATTAAACGAGTACTTAGCTGGAAATCGACAAACCTTTGACTTACCACTAGCACCACAAGGAACACCCTTCCAACGCGCAGTATGGCAGGCCCTCCGGGCCATTCCCTATGGAGAAACGCGTAGCTATCGCGATATCGCGATTGCGATTGGCAACCCAAAGGCAGCCCGCGCCGTAGGGATGGCCAACAACCGCAACCCAATCTCCTACATCATCCCTTGTCATAGAGTCATTGGTGCCAACGGAGATTTAGTTGGTTACGGTGGTGGCTTGGAGCTTAAAAAAAGGTTACTAGAATTAGAAGCGAGCCACTCAAAGATCACCCATTAAATTTAGCAAATCGTTCACCGAAAGATTTACACTGTTCATCCTCTGGTAGAGAATCTTCTTGAATTGCCAGACCACTTTCGAATAAGTTTGCTTGTAAAGCGACCACACGTTCTTGCCAGTCACGCATCCACAAACCATCACCCCATCCATAAGCACCAAATAAAGCGATGTCACGGCTAGAGAGTTGCCCTTCAATTTGTTCAAAAAATGGTAAAAACTCGGTATCTTCTAACTCTTCATCGCCTTGAGAGGAACACCCAAAAGCAAAACGATCATATGTTTCAAGGACTTGAAGATCACACTGGGAAACAGGAAGAACATCTACTTGAGCACCAGTAGTTCTGGCTCCCTCCGCGATTAACGCAGCCATGGACTCCGTGTTGCCAGTCCCACTCCAATATATTACAGCAATACGCATAAAAAACTCCTCAATGTTAGAACTAACTAACAAATCAAAGCTACTGAGACATGGCATCGCCGTCAAGGGAA
>JAQVOO010000216.1 GCA_028702575.1 Sphaerochaetaceae bacterium | reverse complement strand
CTCAGAGAAAGTGATTTCCTTGTAAATGATGTGAAGTGGGAGGAAAAAACAAGAACAAGAAGCAATTGGATGGACTTCCTCATGCGTATATCGCCACTGACGATACTGAATATGGATTTGGAAACAAAACTCCTCTCTGGCTGTTTGGATGCATGTATTGATATTTTACTCCATGACGCCATAGACGGAGCTCTTCCTGCTATCTCCAGTGTTGCTGGACATGGTGTTGTTTGAGACCTGAGAAATATGGTCGCAAAGCTTCAAACTGCAGTTTTCCTCTAATTTTCAATTGAAATGGGTATATTTCATTGCTCCACTTTTACTAGTTTTCCTTGTTGTATGGGAAGTTCTTATTTTTTTACTACATAGCAGACCCAGTAAATCCTTGGTAATTGGCGTTTGAATAGGGTACATAGCTCTCATTTTCTAACCATTTCCCTTCTCTCTGGTGTTTCTACCTATAGTATACATTTTCGGTTAGAATGTTCCAAATAAGCGTAAACGATTATGAATAATAGTGATTATTAATGGGTCACTTTTTCAAATGAGTTTGTCTAAAACAGGGAAGTAGCTTCTAAAACAAACAGAATTATTTCATTTATTTATATATGTTTATAAGCAATACCCAGAACAAGATTTGAACTTGCACAGCCTTGCGGCCACTAGGACCTGAACCTAGCGCGTCTACCAATTCCGCCATCTGGGCGCATCCGTGACTATAACGTAGACATTCCTTATTTGTCAACGCGTATTGCCGATTGCTGAGTTTCTTTGTATGTTCGTGATATATCAATAGAAGATATAAGGAAGGTGCATTATGAAAGTAACTTTTGCCGGAAATCCCGTAGAATTAGTTGGAACAGAAATACATGTGGGTGATACTATTGCCAATTTTACTGCTGTGAAAAATGATCTTACTCCTTTTAGTCTAAGCAAAATTAAAGGAAAGAAGCTCATTCTCGCCGTCCCATCATTAGACACCTCTGTCTGTGATGCTGAAGTACGACGCTTCAACCAAGAAGCTACTAAACTTAAAGACGTTACCGTCATTGTAGTCTCTATGGATCTCCCCTTTGCTCAGGCTCGTTGGTGTGGCGCTGCTGGGGTAGAAAATGTAATTACTGTAAGTGATTACAAAGACCGAAATTTTGCCCACACTTTTGGTGCATATTTACCTAATGTTGGTCTTATTGCCCGTTCGATTTTCTTATTGGATGAAAATAACAAGGTAACCTATCTTGAATATGTCCCCGAGGTAACTGACCACCCTAACTATGAAGCAGCGCTTAAAGCAGTGCGCGCATAGCAAGCCCTTTGTCTCGTTATACCCCGGATTACAAATTCTTGTAATCCGGGAATTCCTCTATAGTGGATCACGAAAATACATATCTATGATGGAGCGCTTAACACTATCTCTCCTTATGCGCTAAAAATTATCGACCCATTCCTCTATAACAGAGTTGTTTCTACATCTAAAACCTCTATTTTCTTTTTAATAGTATGAGCTTGACTGCGATTGAGTGCACGGAAACTTGAAAAAGGTTGCAAAGACAACTACAGTATGGTCATGAGTATTCGAATTCTGTTTCTGGGAGAAATTGTTGGTCGCCCCGGTATCCATGCCTTGAAAGGAGGTTTAAAACCTCTCAAGGAATCGCATGGAATTGATTTTGTGGTAGCAAATGGTGAAGGTGCTACAAATGGTTATGGACTAGGAAAAAACCATGCTCTTCAAATTTTGAAACTTGGTGTCGGTTTGCTTATGACTGGTGAAAAAACTTATTATAAGAAAGATATGGTGGAGTATATAGCTAAAAACCCTAGAATTATGAGACCTGCCAATTATCCACCCGGTACGCCGGGACGTGGATATCGTATCTTTGAAATAAAAGGGCAAAACGTTGCTTTTATAAACCTTCTCGGCAATGCTAATTTTCCACGGACTCACTTGGCCAACCCCTACCATATGGCCAATGTCCTGATTGATAAACTTAAAGAGGAAACCCCCATAATCTGTCTCCAATTTCATGCGACGACAACTGCCGAAAAACAAACTATGGCCTATCACGTGAAAGCTAGGAGTGCTACAATGGTCGGCACTCATAGCAAAGTCCTTACATCTGATGCTAGGATTATCGATGGACAGACCGCCATAATCACCGATATTGGTATGTGCGGTAGCACCGCTGGTGTCGGAGGCTTTAAAGCGGACACAGAAATAGAACGATTCTTGACTCAAGTACCTTCTCGAGCAGAAGAATCTTGGGGCAAGATCGAATTGCAAGGAGTAGTTATCGATATTGATGATGCAGGCAAGGCTACCAACATCGAACTTATTCGAAATAAAGTAGCTTCTCCTGAAGAGCAAACTGCATCGTAGGAGGCTTATATGTACGAACAGGCATCTGTTATTTCTATACAAAAAGATGGGAAGATCACCGTCTCATGCCAAACTCAAAGTTGTGCTAATTGTAAATCTAGCTCATTCTGTGGCGCCAAAGGAAAACATTTTATTGCTTACAACGGCACCAATACCGAACTATCTATTGGTGACAACGTAGAACTGTTTTTACCCCCAGGCAAAACTGTCATTGCAGGCTTTGTTGCTCTCTTACTCCCTGTCCTACTCTTCCCTCTTGGCTATTATTTCCCACTGTTATTCAATCAGCACGTGCACGAGGGAATCCAAATTATAAGTGGGATTGGTGGAATCGCTATTGGATTTTTGATTAGCAGAATATTTTCCAAGACCAAAGCAAAAGAATATACACCCGAGATTACCCGCATCCTTTACTCGGAGGGAAGAAATAAGGAATAAAACAGGTGAAATTTAGTCGACTCTTACTGCTTATACTAACCTCATTATTTCTTGTTACTGCCTGTTCTTTTGCTCCTGAAAATGACTTACTTTCTGAACGACCGGCCGATTTTCCTGATATGAGACTTGAAAAAAGTCGTTATCTCTTGGGTCTTGAGGGGTTAGAACCAATCCAGATTAATGCTGAGACAATAGAGCTTTATCGGAAAGCCCAAAAAGCTTTTATCACCGATGCTGTCTTTACTCAAAATGATTCAAATCAGCAAATAGTTTTCTCTGGAAATTTTGGGTTTGCAGTAATCGATACCGCTACTAATAATCTTTCCATGGATGGAGGGGCACGTATTGAAAACCACCAAGACAGGTTCACAATAGTTGCCGATCAACTCACATGGGACAATCAAGAGCGCACTGTCACTGGAGAGCCTGACACTTTAGTAACCCTAACCATTCGTGAACATGATATACTTGAAGGAACTGGATTCTCTGGTGACTTAAGCACAGCTACTTTCGAATTCTTACAAATGAAAAGAGGGAGACTCAATTATGAATAAGCGCATATGCTTTACCTACCGAGAACGGCTGGTTATCGTACTCACTCTTATCTGTATA
>JAQVOO010000215.1 GCA_028702575.1 Sphaerochaetaceae bacterium | reverse complement strand
GCATCCAAACAACGCGTTCGATTGCACTTCCATGCCTAATGCGTTCCCTAATTTAGCATGACCATTATCACCTAAGAGCACATAGCGATCGTCTTTTTCACTATAAACAACCCCTTTCAAGATTGAATCGCCAAAAATTCTCAAAACCTGTTGATTGTTATTCATACCTGTCGTACCTCCAAGGTACAATAAGTATAAAACTCTAACTCCTTATATAAAATAGTTTAACTTAATCAAATCTTAAAGAAAATACCCCAAAAATTAACCAGTAAGAATTAACTATGCTCAATACATAAAGCTGGTAGAATTGTTACTCAATTCCCCTTATTACTTTTGGATAAAAGTCCCTTCATCTATTTCTTTAAAAGTTTGATGTAACTCTTCACGCGTATTCATCACAATCGGACCGCCCCAAGCTATTGGTTCGTGTAAAGGCTCCCCCTCCACTAATAAAAACCTAACCCCTTCCTCGCAGGCTTGGACTGAAATCTCATCACCGTCTCGTAGCAATACTACATGTGAAGGGGGGACAACGGTTTTAGTACCATCAAATTGCCCAGAGCCTAAGATAAGGTAACAAAAAACCGTATTCTTCTCTTCAACCCTGAGATGCCATCTAGCGTTAGGCCCAAGTTCAACATCCAAGAGCCGGGCTTTGACATAGTTACCCTCAACCGGGCCAACCTTTTCTTTATAACGACCTGAAAGAATACGTACAGTGGCATCCTTTTCGACAACCTCTGCTACCAGTGAGGGACTTATATCACGGTACGTGGGAGTAGTCATTTTATCTTTTTTGGGTAGATTAACCCAAAGTTGCACACCCAGGAGACGATCTGTGCTCTGTGGCATTTCCTGGTGAAGAATTCCCCGGCCTGCGGTCATCCATTGGCAAGAACCATCCAAAATACTTCCATGGTTCCCAAGCGTATCTCTATGTTCAATATCTCCGTGGATTAGGTAAGTCACAGTTTCTATCCCACGGTGGGGGTGCCAAGGGAACCCCTTTACATACTCTTCTGGATTAGTTGAATCAAAGGCATCCAGCAACAAAAATGGGTCAAATGCTTGCGTATTAGGGCGTCCGAATAAACGACGCAACTTCACCCCGGCACCATCATACTGGACATTTCCAGCTACCAACTCATCTATAATTCTATTGCCCATATAGTCCTCCGTTTTAAAATCATTATAACACGAAATATCTTAATCTCTAGGGCTCCCTTTAATTTCCTTTCAATTTAGTTTACAATTAGCTATTATAGTATTGGAACAATTCCAAAGAATGTAAGGAGGCATAGAACTATGGAAGTAAAATTTTATCTGTGTAAAGAGTGTGGTAACGTTGTAGAAATGATACATGATGGTGGTGGTGAGCTAATTTGCTGTGGAGCCCCAATGGTTGAATTAAAGGCCAAGACAGCCGATTCTACCACTGAAAAGCATGTACCTATATTCAAAAAAGATGGTGATACCACTGTAGTTACCGTCGGCTCAGTTCTCCACCCCATGACTGAAGAACACTATATTATGTGGATTGCAGCCGTAACCGATAAGGGCATTTTCCGGAAAGCTCTTAAACCTGGAGAAAAGCCTGAAGTAACTTTCCGTTGCTTGGACAAAGTAGTTGCTTATTATGAGTACTGCAACCTCCACGGGTTATGGAAAGCTGCGCTCTAAAATCTCTGTGTACTTACTCAACAAAGCGCCGGCATCGCCGGCGCTTTAGCTAGCTATACCAATGGTTCAGTCGAGAACCAACGATGGGGCTGTATGGACCCGTGCTTTCAGGTCGCGGTCTAACATGTACAACCCCTTACCTGTCCCAAACAATTCGAACTTACGAAGATTATCCTCAGCATTTTTCTCTTCTTCACCCTGCTCTTTAACAAACCAATCGAGAAATTGTACCGTACGATAATCCTTCACCTTAATCGCTTCACTATAGATGGTATTAATAGAATCGGTGACGTACCGTTCATGCTCAAGAGCGGCAGCTAAAGGCTCTTTAAAGTCCTTATACTCCCTCGAAGGATCTGCTATCGCGCTCAACGTAATATCGTGCCCATTGTTTAAAACATACTGGCGAAACAGCATAGCATGATCCTGCTCTTCAAGCGCCTGCACCTTGAACCAGTTCTCAAAGCCTTCCAAACCGGCGCTGGCATAGAAATCAGCCATATCTAAATACAGATACGCCGAAAACAATTCTTTGTTAATTTGTGCATTCAATAATTCAACAATACTTTTTTGTAACATCTTTTAGCCTCCATGGGTACCATGCGGTACCATTTTCTGTAGTATGTACAAATATACTTCGTTTTCGGGCAATCGGCTAATATAAAGATATCGAGAAAAATTCATCGATTGCTTGACCAAATTGATAAAGTTCCATATTATTGCCTCTAGCAATTGTTGCTACTAGCAACTATATTTTAGGAAATTATTATGTACGATTTATGTGACCTCAGGCGCCTTATTCTCGACCTCCGTTGTTTTGAGGACTCTCTAAAAAAACAAACAGATCTCTCGCTCAATGAGGCTCTCTGTTTGTGTCAGACAGGAAAAGGGAACCTTGATCCAAGCGGTCTTGCGCATGAGTTAGAAATCTCTCCTTCCCGGCTGAGCCGAATTTTAGATTCCTTGGAAACCAAGGGGCTTCTCACTCGCTCTATCGCTGATGCAGACCGCAGGACCATATGCATAGACCTCACTACAACAGGACAACAGATGGTAGAAACTCTCCATTGTGTCGATATTTCCATCCCTCATCACCTTGAAGAAGCCATAAAAACATTGCATAAAACAGGAGAAAAATAGATGAAAACATATGTAATCGTCGGCGGAGTAGCCGGTGGCGCTGGCACAGCAGCGAGGTTACGTCGTCTCGACGAAGAATCCCGTATCATTCTGATTGAACGAGGCGAGCATATCAGTTATGCAAACTGTGGCCTCCCTTACTACGCGGGAGGAACCATCACCGAGCGTTCCCGCCTGTTCGTTATGACCGCTGAACGGTTTACCGAAGTCTTCCAAGTAGAAGTGAAAGCTCTCCATGAAGTGCTCTCCCTCAACAAAGAAGAACAATATGTACGGGTGAAAGACCTTACTACTGGTACTGTTTTTGACCAGTATTATGATACGTTAGTCCTCAGTCCAGGAGCGGCACCGGTGAAACCGCGTATTCCTGGAATTGATGACCAAGCCATCTTCTCCTTGCGCACCGTTGAGGATGTAGATGCTATTGTCAAAAAAATAGAGCACCATCAAACAACTCGTGCAGTGGTAGTAGGTGGAGGTTTTATTGGCCTTGAGATGGCCGAGAACCTCAAAGAGCGGCAGATACAAGTAACTCTGGTTGAGGCGTTGGACCAAGTCATGAATGTTATCGATTACGATATGGCGGCAATTATCCAACAGCAACTTCGGGAAAAAGGGATTC
>JAQVOO010000214.1 GCA_028702575.1 Sphaerochaetaceae bacterium | reverse complement strand
ATTCCCTCTTTGCGTAAACAAATCGAGAAAGATGCAACAGTAGATTCGATAGTTGTTCCCACTGTAATCCCTGATTTACCAAAAACCGGAGTTACTGAAAATTCTGCTGTTGAGGAAGAACAGACTGCTTTGCCGGCAGAGGAACCTGTTTTGCCGACAGAGGAGCAGGAAAAAGTACAAGAACCTCCCAAGAAGGTGAGCGTGCCCTTAGAAGAACCTCCTAGTGATGATGATGAAAAGGATATGGAACAAATTAGTGGAGTCGGTGGATTAATCTCTTCCGATGCTGGCCCTTCGGCTTTGTTAACTCGCAATAAATTACGCTATAATTATCCCCCTGCTGATCTACTCGAGGCCTACCCAAATCATGTAACGGAGATTGATGAAGAGACTCGTGCAGCTGGAGAGAATCTTATTCAGACCCTCAAGCAATTTAAAGTTGAAGCAACGTTAATGAACATTGTCAAAGGACCTACGGTGACTATGTTTGAAGTTTCTCCTGCACCTGGAGTTCGTGTAAGTGCTATAATTAGTCTTTCAGATAACATTGCGCTACAGCTTGCAGCTCGGCAGGTGCGAATCGTAGCACCTATTCCTGGCAAGCAGGCTGTTGGTATTGAAGTTCCTAATAAGAGGCGCTCAATTATTGGGTTTAAGGATCTCCTTCCTTCAATTGATGATCAAGATTTTAATGTGCCAATGGTGTTAGGTCGTAAGATTACTGGAGAGCCTGTTGTTATCGAGATTACCCAAACTCCCCATCTGCTCATTGCTGGTGCCACTGGGTCAGGAAAGTCGGTTTGTGTAAACTCTTTTATTAGTTCAATTCTATTTCGTCGTTCCCCCAAAGAGGTAAGACTTATCCTGGTTGATCCCAAGATTGTTGAACTGCGCGTATATAATGGCATTCCCCATTTATTAACCCCAGTTATTACCGAACCAAAAAAGACGATTAAGGCCTTAGAATTTTGTTTATATGAAATGGAGCGTCGTTACAAATTACTCAATGCTTTGGCGGTGCGTAATATTGCTGCTTACAATAAGAAAATAAAAGAGCTGAAGTTGGCCCGGGAACGCTTGCCCTATATTGTGGTGATCATTGATGAGTTTGCCGATTTAATGAATACGGTTGGTAAAGAATTGGAGACAATGTTGGCCCGTTTAGCAGCGATGGCACGTGCAATTGGAATCCACTTAGTTCTTGCTACCCAACGTCCTTCGGCAAATGTTATTACCGGTATAATTAAATCTAATATTCCTACTCGGATTGCTTTCATGGTGGCTAGCCAAATAGATAGTCGTATAATTATAGATGAAACTGGTGCTGAAAAATTACTAGGACGTGGTGATATGCTCTTTGCCCCCGCTTGGGACCCAAACTCAGCTCGTATTCAAGGGGCGTTCTTAAGTGATGAAGAGGTAGAACGAATAGTGGCCTATGCCAAAACACAAGGGGAACCCGATTACCTTGACGAAGCTTTCTTTGAAGATGACGATACCAACGGTAGTGATGATGACGATGAGGCTATCGATGATAATAGTGATGAAGCCTTGTTTGAAAAGGCTCTCAAGATTGTAGTTGAGCGCCAAAGTGCCTCAGCTTCCTTTCTCCAACGAAGGTTGCGCATTGGTTATAATCGAGCCGCGCGGTTAATAGAACAGATGGAAGATGAAGGTTATGTCGGTCCACCACGGGGTAGTAAGCCGCGAGAAATATTACGATTTCCCGATTAAGTTGTAGCGCAAGGAGTTTTTCGTGGTGATGAGTGGAAAACATGCCATTTTTAATGGAAAATTAATTGATGCCGAGCAGGCTGTTTTACCTGTGCAAGATAAAGAGTTTCAGTACGGATTTGGTGTTTATGAATCTTTACGAGTTATTCAAGGGCGTGTTGTATATGGTGAAGATCATATCATGCGTCTATTCTATTCTGCAGAAGGACTGGGATTACGTCATCCTTATACATCTGAGCAAGTAACTAGTTATTTGATGCTCCTCATTGAAGTAGATGCCATAGAGGATGCTACGATTCGAATTTTATTGATGGGTGGTATGGAAGCACGGTTATTTATTACTGTAGCGCCTTTACTCACCTATCCAAAGAGTTTTTATAATGAAGGGATCAAAGCCATTGCCTATAATGGCGAGCGCTACTTACCGCAATACAAAACGTGTTCATTATTAATGAATTATATGGCGTTACGTCAGGCGAGTAGTCAAGGGGCTTTTGAAGCCTTATTAGTGGATCGTAATGGTTTAATTCTTGAAGGAACGAGGAGTAATGTGTTTGCTTTTGAAGAGAAGAGTGTTTATACAGCTCCAGTTTCAATGGTGTTAGAAGGCGTTACCCGCGATAAAATCATTAAAGCTGCTAAGAAACTCGGATACAGAGTAGTTTTTGAAGCTCCTAGAATTGAGGATGTACTAGCTGGTCGTTTTAATGAGTTGTGTATTTCTTCGACCAGTATGGGAGCTATGCCACTTTCAATGGTGGATGATTATACATTTAATTCAAACTTTTCTATCATAACAGCAATTCATACCCTCATTCGGCAATGGGAACTCGATGCACTACACTAATATGATGAAACAAAGTATAGTTACAATATGAAATTTAAAGAATTATTACTACATGCAGATGTCATGAAGGGAATAGATGCGGCCGGCTTCATTGACTGTATGCTAGTCCAAGAGAAAGTACTTCCAAGTGCTTTAGAGGGACGCGATGTTATGACTCAGTCAAAAACAGGATCGGGCAAAACTGCTGTCTTTCTAGTCGCAATCCTACAAAAATACGTACTAAAGCGAGAAGAAGCAAAACGTCTTCCCGCTGAAAAAGCCAATTCAGTAAAACTACCGTTGGCCTTGATTATAGCACCAACTCGAGAACTTGCAGTCCAGATAGAGGACGATGCCAAATTACTGGCTTCGGGAATTTCTGATTTTAGAATTGGCTGTTTCTACGGTGGAGTTGGCTATGCCAAGCAAGATAAACAAATCGTAGAAGGGGTCGACCTTATCATTGGAACCCCTGGGCGTATTCTTGATTACCAACAGATGGGTAAGCTTGATTTTAAAGCAATTGATACTTTTGTTGTCGATGAGGCCGACCGTCTATTCGATATGGGTTTTTATCCCGATATCCAAAAGATGTTTAAAATGATGGTACCGCCAAAAAGGCGCCAAACGATGTTATTCAGTGCCACATTAGGGACCCGTGTCCGTAATTTAGCATGGGATTACATGGACAATCCGATTGAAATTGCCATCCAACCCGAAGACATGACTGTTAAAGAGATCACACAAGAATTATTCCATGTTTCTAAAAGTGAAAAGTTTAGCTTATTTTTACGCCTTATGGCAAAAGAGAATCCTGGTAATGCCCTTATTTTCACTAACACCAAAGCCAAAGCAATAGAGGTTAGTAAAAGGCTCAATGTGAATGGGTATACCACCCAGTATCTGATGGGTGACTTACCTCA
>JAQVOO010000213.1 GCA_028702575.1 Sphaerochaetaceae bacterium | reverse complement strand
ACCGTCCCCAGCTCTTATGGGAATGGGCCGATATCGCAATGAGGTTGGTAGAATCTTAATCGTTAGCCAGATCTTGGCCACAAATCTGTTTTTAATAAATAAAGGTAATGGACCTTCACCGAGGCGCACCTACGTGCTCACTCTACATAATCAGAGGGAGAGGTCCCGGTAAACTTCTTGAAAGTGGTATAGAAGTAGCTACTGTCGGCATAACCGACTGCTTCAGCCACATCCTTAGTCCTCATGTTGCCCGAACTTAATAGCTTCTTGGCTTTCTCGATACGATACTGATTCAAATAACGGGAGAACGATACTCCGATACTCTCCTTAAAGACTTTCCCAAGATAGGCCGCAGAGAGACCAAAATGGTCAGAGAGGGTCTTTAAAGAAATTGGCTTATTGTAGTGTAACTCAATACATACATTGAGACGATCAACTAACGATCCTGAGAGTTGCTTGGTCTCCATAAGACGTTCTACCATCTTCACAGCCAGATTGTAGAGCCAATCGAGGGAACGTGAGACTGTCGGTTGTTGAAAGAGGCCTTTATAGAGCATTTCATAACCTCCAGCGAAGGAAACTCCATCCCACCCCTTTTTATCGGCAAGGGTCAGGAGGTTACTCATGAGCTCAATGGCAAAACCTCCAAAATACTCCTCACCCACTATCTGCTCATTCACCACTCTTCGCTTGATATCATCAAAGAAGCCAACGATCGCTTCAAGATCTCCTTCTAGTATCATACGAGACAGATCCTCCCCATGGAAATCTTCGAATCCCAATCCCTCAATAAGAAAGGAGTCGACATTCTCCATAGTGATGATCCTTACAGGAAGATATGTGATTGGGTCTACCCGAAAGCCTTTGAACCAATCAGCTGCGATCTTCACTGCCAGGGAACCATCGATCGCGGGAGGCTGCCAAGTGACTGCTGAAAGACTATTAGTGCGGATAAAACCGAGGCCTCTGCGGGTGGCTCCGTTGGCTACCCGCACGATATCTTCTCGATTGCACTCAACAATGGCCCGGTTGATCCCCTCTTGGGGCAAACTATCATCAGCGGAGACAATCCCAACCAACTGTGGTCCATACTTTTCGATCCACTGGTGCACCACTCTTCTACTCTGCTCACGGTTGAAACCAGAAAACTGCTTATCCAAAAGTTTCAAATGGGGGGCGACTGCCGCCAGTTCAGAAATTATCCCCCATGTCCGGGCAAGATAGGTACTGGTACCTGGTTGGTGAGTCAGCAAACAATAACCACCTTGGTGTTCTAACTGGGAAGCGAAATGGCGGGCAAGTAGTCGTTGTTGACCCCAATCGTCAGGACCCGACCACGCGATGATTCTAGCATAAGATTCATCATCGAGCACTTGGTTGGAACCAATGACGGGAATCCCTTTTTCGTACGCCAAGCGGATACATTCACTCCCTCCAGAAAGTTCTACCGGAGCAAAAATGATCATATCGGGGTTCGTACGTAAGACCTCGATGAATGTGTTGGTCTGCACCTCTTGATCCCAATCGGAAAAATGAAAATTTACCATGAAGTTTTCCTTCTCGGCCTCCTTTTTTGCCTCCTTCATGTACTCAAGCCAGTAGGGATGGCGACCCTGGCAAAAGATTTCAAGACGTTTGCCCTTTGGGCCATCGCCTGGAGAAAGTGGTAACGGATACTTAACTGTCCGCCATCCCGCATACTCCTCATCATACCAATAGCGCTTATCGCTCTCAGGATAACTTCTCGGGTTGGAGGGTCTAGGAGGAATTTCTTTGTACCTGTACTTCTTTTCCATGAAAAAAGTATAAGGTAACTAAGTGAAGTTTGCAACTTTTGCCATTCGATCACGATGCCCTCAGCATAAATTAGGGTGGGTGTTTCTAGGATGAATATTCATATACATTTATTTGTACTAAAAGTAGTAACAATAATTTAAGAGTTCAATAAATCTTTTTTCTAAGACAAAGCTAATTGATAGATAGTCCCCTTAACAAGGTTTATTTCAACTAAAAAGGGAATTTTTATGGTTATATATTCTGATTACTTCACCCTATTCAATTAACGCTACTTTGTTATTAGTTTTCGAGAGAAGTCTTGTTGGTTTCTATTTCAAACAGGAGGGAATGTTTAACGATCTCTTTCATCCTAACCACATTGCATACTCTCAATTTTATTTTCAACTAAATTAGAACTCCATATTTTTCTGCTACATAGGCGAACCCTTTTGCACCATAATCTTCCCAGAAAGAATCACTGTGCTCATGAGGAGCTGTCGGAGAATGAAGCCTATCTTGCATACATTGTTCATGGGTGGTCTCTTTCATCTCTATTTCTACACCAATATTCTGGATTAGGTGCTTTCCTTTAGTTGTATTTACTAATACTAAAGAAATGCCTTTATTGTCGTCAAAATCTATAAAGGTATTTTCGATGCCCCAAAAATCTCCTATCGTAAGATCTGAAGGGCGATTAAAATTTGTATAGGGACACTCATAACAATTTGGGCGAAGCATAGTATTGTTAAGAAACAAATTATAGAAAGAAGATTCACTAGAGTTCAGAACGATTTTTGAAGAGTTAAAATCAATTGATAACGTTAGGTTCCGCCACCCTTCTGATTTATCCCTAAATTTACAATCGACAATTTTTTCTTTCTTCTCCTGTTCAAGTTGCTCAAGATATTCCCTAAATATTTTAGGAGAAGGGACTCCATGACAGATAATATCAACTAAAAATAAATTTTCATAATCTTGTCCTAAAACATTTTTCAACCCAGCGATTTGGCAAGGAGTTCCCACAAAGAGGACTTGTTTTTTGTTTTGAATATCTTTATTTACATCTACAAATACTTCTTGCAAGTCACTTTGGACATATTTAGAACCACGTAACTTGTCTCTTTCGCTTCTTGAAGTAGCTCTTTGGTGGCACACTCGCATATTTTCATCATAGCCAGCCCCATAAACAACTCCACCAATGTTAATCATCCAATCAGAAATGGCTGTAAAAGCTCCTCCAGAGCTACTGTTTTGACGAATATTTTCTTTTTTGTGTTTTACTGCTATTGCCTGTGTACGCGGGTAAAGTTCACCACCAATGTATCCCGATAAATAAGGGCAAACATCTTTGCACAATCCACATTGTGTACACATATCATCATCTATCGAGGGGTACTTAAACCCTTTGGAATCTTCCTTCATTTGGATGCATTGTTCAGGACAAATATATTGGCAAGCCGTGCAACCAAAACAATGAACACCGACAATAGAAATATTTCCCATTAATTCTCCTAAATAAAAAAAGCTGTTTGATTATAGCAGGTCCCGGATTTATTTTAAGTTTTAGCAACAATTAAGTGCGGTTATTATGTTACTCAGGCTATGAAAGGTCAAATGTCTGTTCAAGAGAAATCCTCTATGTATCTTCACGTTTGACTACCTCTTCCTAAGTTTTTATCTTGGCAACTCTACCAACTTGGCCCGACTCTA
>JAQVOO010000041.1 GCA_028702575.1 Sphaerochaetaceae bacterium | reverse complement strand
AGATGCGATGCTCTGGAACACCTTGAATTTGATGAGGGTCGAGGCTTTCAGGTTCAGCACCATTGACCAATTTAAAGACAACAGCATCTTCAGCCGGTACAGCTGGAGCTGGAGCTGGAACAGCAGGTGCTACTTCCACTTTTTTCTCTGGAACAACCTCTGGTGCAGCGGCCGGTTTGGTCACTACTGGTGTTTCAACCTTGGCAGCTTCTTCTTTTTTTCCACAGGAAATAAATAAGACACCGACAAGGAGAATAATTAAAGTAATTGATAGAACTTTTTTCATATACATATCTCCTTATGAAATATAAGCGTTCATCATAGAGTACCTTAAAGGCATTTAATAATCAAGAAAAATATAACAAACCAAAATATTTAGCTTTGCCAGAGGCGTTGCCTAGGTATTTACTTTCTTTTATTAGCAAGAGTCGCTATATTTTCCTTAGGAGACGTCAGTGTATGATGCAAATGCGGATTCGCGAACGAAAAGATGGAGCGATATTTTATGCTATTGGCAATGGTTCTCGGATAGTGTATGGCCTGTTTTGTTTGTTGATTGGGCTTGGTTTTGTTACGGTAATCAGGGAAGGGGGCTTCAGTGGTGCTACTATTATTCCCATCCTATTATTTTTGATTAGTTTTATTGGATTGGGTTATCGCGAGAGTTGGGAATTTAATCCCCAATCGCAAACAATTGTCTATAGCGTTGGATTTTTACTTTGGGTTAAACAGACCCAATTTAGTGTTGCTGATGTAAGTTTTGTAGAAATATCTCATTTTGTGCGGGGTAGGTCCCCATTAGATATCCATGCAAAACCAAAAGGAAGAAATAAAGCGATGGTCGTTTTTTCCCTCCATTTACACGACGATTCTGTCAAAGATATAGAAATTGCAGTCGAACGCACTAGTGCAGGCCGAATTGAAGCTGCTGCATTACGAATAGCAACAGCTATGGGTTTGGACTACTATGCTGATCGCGAATATGATTCTGCCCAAACTGTTTCAATGCATGATATATAAAATATTTTATTCGTAGAGCCAGCAAGCTACTTCATGATGTTCATTCATCCGTTTCATGGGAGGGATGTTGTTCTTACATATTTCCATGCGGTAGGGGCAACGATCATAAAAATAACAACCAAAACGTTCTACATTCGGAGAAGGAACATCACCAGTAAGGATTATCCTCTGCCGCTTACGCTCAATGACCGGATCGGGGATTGGTGCTGCAGAGAGTAAGGCCTTAGTATAAGGGTGTAGAGGGTTTTTATAGAGGTTGCTAGAGCGTGAAAGCTCCATAATTTTACCCAGATACATAACGGCAACACGGGTGCTAATATATTCAATAACTGCTAAATCATGGGCTATAAATACATACGTCAGACCAAGTTCATCCTGTAAATCATGGAGTAGGTTAAGTATCTGAGATTGAATAGAAACATCGAGGGCACTGACCGGCTCGTCTGCTAAAATAATCTTGGGATTAAGGGCTAAAGCTCGGGCAATACCAATTCGTTGTCTCTGACCACCGCTGAATTCGTGGGGATAGCGGTTTTTAAAAGCACGATTGAGACCAACTCGCTCCATTAAATCCTCAACTCGATTTTCAATTGATTCTTTGGTTACAGATGGATCGAGCATCCCACGCCTACGATAAATATCTAATGGTTCTGCAATAATAGTTCTCACCGTCATCCTTGGATTTAATGAGGCATACGGGTCTTGGAATATCATCTGAATATTTTTGCGGGCATCGAGCATTTGCTCATGCGGAGCGTTTACCAAATCAAGACCATCAAAAATGACACTACCGGCGGTAGGTTTATATAACTGAGCAATGGATCGTACCGTAGTCGATTTGCCACATCCCGATTCCCCAACAATGCCCAGTGTTTCACCTTCGTTTACGGTAAATGTGATGCCATCGACTGCTCGCACCGCTCCAATTTGTCTCTTAAAGATGAATCCAGCTTCTATGGGGAAGTGTTGTTTAAGATCAACGACTTCTAGCAAAGGTTTTTTCTCTTTATTGTTAGGCATCAGGATGCTCCTTCTTGTCAATGTAAAGCCAACAGGACACTTCATGTCCATCGCCAAGGTCTTTTGTGGGAGGATAATGGTGTCTGCAAACCTCCATGACCTTATGGCATCGGGGGTGGAAAGGACAACAATCGGGAAGATCTATCACATTCGGGGGTTGTCCTTTAATAGAAAAGAGTTTTCCATCGTGGGCTTTGTCTAAGCGGGGAACTGATTGAATGAGTCCATCAGTATAAGGATGGGCCGGATGGGCGTACAACTTTTCGGTTTTAGCTTTTTCAACAATTTTTCCAGCATACATGACACAAACGCTGTCACACATCCCAGCAACCACACCCAAATCATGGGTAATCAGGATAACAGCGGTGTTTAACTTTTTAGCGAGTTCTTGAATTAATTCAAGAATTTGAGCTTGAATGGTAACATCCAATGCTGTAGTCGGTTCATCGGCGATTAAGATCTTAGCTTCACAACTCAAGGCCATGCCAATCATAACTCGCTGGCGCATCCCCCCTGAAAATTGGTGAGGATAATTATGAATACGTTCTTCAGCTGCGGGTATGCCGACTAGTTTTAACATATCGATAGATTTAGCCAAAGCTTCTTTTCGTGAGATATTTTGGTGCAAACGAATAGTTTCCACCATTTGGGTCGAAATTTTCAAGAAAGGATTGAGACTTGTCATCGGATCTTGAAAAATCATAGATATTTCATTCCCACGAATGTGACGCAATTCACGCTGTGAAAGTTTTAAAATATCTTTGTTTTCAAATATAATCTCGCCACCCACAATCTTTCCAGGAGGGCTTTGGATAAGACGCATAATAGAGAGATTGGTAACCGACTTTCCGCTTCCCGACTCTCCTACAATACCAATCGTTTCCCCTTCGTTGAGGGTGAAAGAGATTCCGTCAACCGCTTTTACGATGCCGGCATCTGTTTTGAAATGGGTCCTAAGGTCCCGAACTTCAAGCAGATTTTTATATGTTTTTAGTGAATTACCATTACTCACAATACTGTGCTCCTATAACTGATTCTTACTCTGGGGATCAAATGCATCACGTAAACCATCACCAAGAAAGTTCATGGCAAATAAGAAGATGGTCATTGCGGTGGCTGGGAAAAATAGTTTCCATGGGTACAATGTCATGCCACCAACTGCATCTCCAACTAAAGAACCCCATGAGGCAAAGGGAGCCTGAACTCCTAATCCAAGGAAGGAGAGGAAGGATTCGGTCATGATGAATGATGGAATTCTTAACGTTGAAAAGACAATAATGATGCTCAATGAATTGGGAACTAAGTGACGGAATATAATTCGCCAAGTGGGGGCTCCCATTGACCGCGCGGCTTCAATAAATTCTTGGTTTTTGAGGGACATAATTTGCCCACGGACCATGCGACTAATAGTCAGCCAACTGATTATTGCGAGGGCAAAAAAGAGGTTCAAAATATTCCTTCCAAAGATTGCCATTGCGATAATTACCAGTAACATGTAGGGAAGTCCATACATGATATCGACAACGCGCATGATAAAATAGTCTACTTTTCCACCAAGGTATCCTGCCAAAGCCCCCAAGATTGTCCCAATTATGACACTTGTGATGGTTCCAATAAACCCAATGGCAATAGAAACCTGACCTCCATAGATAATTCTGGAGAGCATGTCACGCCCTTGATTATCGGTTCCTAGATAATAACGTCGTTCATGCATCTTGGTGGCTTTTACATCGGCAGAGAGGGGCCCTTTGATGGTAATTTCTTTGTTTAAGGGAAATGAGGCACTCTCATCGGTTGCTGCTTCTTTAAGATCACTGGCTGCAATTTCTTTGGCTCGTGATTTTATTTTAGCCAGAACGTTTTCTCTAATTAAGGCATCATGTTTTTTCTTAGAAAGGCCTTCAATTTCTTTTTCCAAAAGGAGAGCATATTCTTCTTCGCTCAGACCAACATTTTGCGTTTTTATCGTCTTCATCAATTGCTGTTCTATTTCACGGCTATATTGTTCTATTTCAATTTCGCTGGTACTCCCAATCATCTCTGCATACAAGCCAGCTATAGTATCTACAGGAAGTTTGGCAATATTTTGTTTCTTCCCCTCTACTGGGGTATACCAAATTTTGTTTACCGTGATTTGTAAATCTGTTTTTAACTTTCTTTGGAGGTTGTCTAGCGTCCTTTGCTCAGCCTTGTTGAAGGTGAAAGTTCCCTCCGCCAGTTGTTTATTGCCTTCGATGAACATATAGTCCCAGACTTTATTGGCTTCATTCTTATCAATCCAAGCCCAAAGCATATCATCTTCTTCAGTTGAAAGCGTAAGGCGTTCTTGACGCCAAGCCTGGGTGTAGAGGTCAGCCATCCGTTTCTCGATGAGTAGCTGACCAGCATTTTTGACAAAGGAGGGTTTGAGGTGTTGATGGTCAAGAATGATTTCATCATAGGGATAAATGGGTAGTACCGGGGCTAACACCGCAAGTAGAATGTAGATGATAACAATGACAACGCTAATGACAGCCATTTTATTCTTTTTTAGTCTGCGCCAAGCATCTTTTGAAAGAGAGTTGCCCACTATGACCTGATCGAACTCATTGGTTGTCTGGAGAGGTTTTTTATGTTTTGGTAATAGATTCATCTAGTAGCTCCAATCTTATTTATAAGTGATGCGTGGGTCGAGCAACGAATACAGGATGTCAACAATGAAGTTCATAATTACAAGAATAACTGAGTAGACAATCACAACACCCACAATGAGTGTATAGTCCCGGTTAAAGGAGGATTGCACAAAGAATTTACCTAGTCCTGGAATGCGGAAGACCTGTTCTACCACGACAGAACCGGTAATGATTCCAGCAAAAGCTGGGCCTAAATAACTGACGATAGGGAGCATGGTCCCCTTCATGGTATGTTTAAAAATGATCGTTGAATTTTTCATCCCTTTAGCTTTAGCAGTGCGAATGTAGTCGCTGCGTAAGGTATCTAACATGCTGGAACGGGTCAGTCGGGCAATGGTAGCAAAGTGAGCAAAAGCAAGGGTTATCGCTGGAAGAATAACAGTTTTCCAGCCATCTCCAGAGGTAAACCAACCCGAGGTAGGTAACCATTGTAGTTTCATAGCAAAGAAATATTGTAAAACCGGTCCAATAACAAATAAGGGCACCGATATCCCTATTACGGCGAAAGCCATACTTAGATAATCGACCCAGGTGTTTTGGCGTAACGCTGCTAACATACCGCTAGTTATCCCAAAAATGATCGATATGGAGATTGCAATGACCCCTAAAATCATCGAGTTAGGTAAGCTTTCAAATATATAGAAATTGACATCGTGGTCTTTGTAGCGATAGGAAGGACCTAAGTCTCCACGTAGGACATCGAACATATAACGACCGTACTGCATGATCAGGGGGTCATTAATATGATACTTCGCTTCAATATTACGTTTAACGACTTCAGGTAAAGCTCTTTCGCCATCAAAGGGGCCACCTGGAGCAACACGGACTATAAAGAAACTGATGGTGATAATCACCAAGAGTGTCGGAATTATTCCAAGCAATCGTTTGATGATGTATTTAGTCATTGGCAACCTCGCGGCAATGAGAATAGAGATAAACACGCATATGGACCGATGTTATACTAAGATGATTAGATATGCAAGGTAAACGGATATACCATGGAGAGATACTTTCGTCAAGTACAGTCTCTAAATTCTTAATTTTTAAACTTAATTTACTACTATGTAAATTTTTGGAAATTACTATGATTTATGTCTTAACTTTTTTTTCATTACAAAATAGTATTTTTTTCACATAGTGTTTTACCATCCTCTTATGAGTTTTGGTTAGGTTTTCGGTAGTCTAATAACGGCTGAACAAGAAGCGGTTGCCCTTGACAGTCTGGTTAAAGTTGTAACAAACTTGCCTTTGCACCTGTAGGCGCTATGGAGGAATTAATGGGCGATATCACTGGCAAACGAGTCTATCTTGAAAATCTCGGTTGCGCAAAAAATCAGGTAGATGCTGAAGTAATGATTCATCAATTAGTCCAAGAAGGTTACACCCTCGTTGACAATGCCGATCTTGCTGACCTTATATTAGTCAACACGTGTGGGTTTATTGAGTCGGCTCGTGAGGAATCAATTAACACCTTCTTTAGTCTGCGCTCAGATTATCCGGAGGCTAAGGTGGTGATGACTGGATGTCTAGCCCAACGCTATGGTCAGCAATTGCTGGTTGAATTGCCTGAAGCAGATGGTATTTTCGGAAATCGTGATTTACGCCAGATAACCCCGTTTGTGCGTCGTCTCTACAGTGGCGAGCGCATTATAGACCTACCTGCGTACCCCCCTATAACCGAAGAGAGTAATCTAAGAGGCACCTTATTCAACTTTCCAGGTTCGGCCTACTTGAAGATTTCAGAGGGGTGTAATCATCGTTGCCGGTATTGTGCGATTCCTTTAATTAGAGGACCACTGAGAAGTCGCCCTCTTGATGATATTCTTGAAGAGGCGCAGCGTTTGGTAAATTCTGGTATTAAAGAGTTGAATCTAATAGCTCAGGATTTAGCAGCCTATGGGACCGATAGTGAAAGTAAACAATCTCGATTTCTGGAACTTCTAGAGGCCTTAGTCACAATTGAAGGCGATTTCCGGATTCGGATGCTCTATATTCATCCTGATGATTTTCCAGCTGGTTTATTACCGCTTGTGGCATCTCATGCCAAAATCATCCCCTATTTTGACATTCCTTTCCAACATGCCCATCCCACAGTATTACGTCCGATGGGGCGTTTGGGAGATAGAAAGTCGTATGTAAGGTTAGTCCAATCAATACGCACAGCAATACCTAATGCAACACTTCGATCAACGTTGATGATTGGTTTTACGGGAGAGAGTGACGAGACGATTGCAGAACTCAAGCAATTCATTAGCGAAGCACAACTAGATTGGGTGGGGTTCTTTATCTATTCGAGAGAGGAAGATACTCCGGCTTTCACCGATCGTAGTGCAGTTGAACATAAGAGTATCCAGAAAAAAGCACAGAAATGGCAAAAAGAGTTAGAGGCTATGCAGGAAACTATTACATCTAAGCGTTTGCAACGTTTTGTTGGAACTACACAAGAGGTATTGATTGAAGAGTTGGTTGAGGGTGAAGACTTAGCTATTGGCCGCACTATTCACCAAGCTCCTGAAGTCGATGGACTCACGGTGATAATCGGCCGTAATCTCATACCGGGTTCAGTAATCCATTGTGGGATCACCAGAGTGAATGGAATTGACCTTGAAGCTATTCCAGTGAATAGGGAAGTCTATTCATGAATAGAATAGAGACCTATTTACAAGAATTGAATGGAGCCCAGCGCGATGCGGTATTAGAAAATGAACGACCGCTATTAGTCCTTGCTGGCGCAGGTTCGGGCAAGACGCGGGTTATTACCACTAAGATTGCCTATGCAATTGAGGTGCTGGGATTGCAACCTTGGGAAATTCTAGCTGTAACGTTTACCAACCGAGCCGCCAAGGAGATGAAAAGTCGTGTTGAACAGATGCTCGATGGTATCGACATCTCTGAAATGCATATTCGTACATTCCACTCTTTTGGAGCTTGGTTGCTACGACGCTATGGCGCCAGTATTGGTTTGAGCAATACCTTTAGTATTTATGATGACGATGACTCTCTGTCTTTGTTGTCTTCGTGTTTCCCCACCAGTAAAAAAGCAGAATTAGTCCCGATTGCCAAGGCCATTTCACTGGCTAAAGATATGGCCCTTGATCCCGATAGTCCTCAATTGGCAGATTTTAGACGAGATCCCCATTTTCGTAACCAATTTAAAAGGTATGAAGAGAGGTTACGCCAGGTTGGCAACGTCGATTTTGCTGATCTGATTGGGCGTGCTGTAGAATTACTCGAACAGGACCAACGTGTTTCTGCCATGCTTCATCGCCGTTTTAAAATGGTGTTAGTAGATGAGTACCAAGATTCTAATATTTCTCAGTTTAAGTTGTTACAGACGCTAGTTGGACCGCAAACTTTTGTTTGTGTTGTGGGCGATGATGATCAAAGTATTTATCGATTCCGGGGCGCGGAAGTAGAGAATATCCTCTCTTTCCCTGATGTTTTTCCAAATACTCGCATTGTTAAACTGGAGCAGAATTACCGTTCTACAAGTAATATTCTGGCGCTTGCCAGTAAGATAATTGCACGTAATACTGGCCGTCATCCTAAAACTTTGTGGACGGACCAAGAGAGAGGCGAACCGTGTAAGCTCATCTATGTGAGTGATGAACGCGCTGAAGCGCTGCGAGTAGCTGCCGAGTTGCGTAAGGGTGGTGATTATTCTAATGCCGCCATTCTGTATCGCACTAATGCTCAATCGAGTACTTTTGAGACGTTGTTTACTCAATCTGGAATTCCTTATAAAGTAATTGGAGCACTCCGCTTCTATGATCGTGAAGAGGTCAAAGATGCTTTAGCGTTGTTATACTTATTACTTAACCGCAAGGATGAGGTGAACTTTAAGCGCATGGTGAATAAGCCAACTCGTGGGATTGGTAAGGTTTCGCTCGATAAGATCCTCTCTTTAGCCGCAGAGCATCAGTTAGATTTAATAGCTGCACTACACAGAGGTTCCCAAGAGGGTGTGTTATCTAGTAAGGCCGCCGCAAGTGCCCAGCAATTTGCTTTTATGTTTGATGAAGCTGAGCGGAGAATTGATAAAGGCAATGCTGAGTTAATAAGATATATGCTTGAAGAGTCTGGGTTAATTAATTATTACCAAGAGCAAGATAATCGTAACCATACCGAAAAATTAGACAACTTAGGGAATTTAGCTTCAACTCTTAAAGAGTATCCTCCGGGACGAGAAGGGCTCACGCTCTATTTGGAATCACTTACGCTAGATCGAACTATGTTGGGACACAAAGATCCAGCCGATCAACCAGGCGTCTCTTTAATTACGATGCACAATACGAAAGGGTTAGAGTTCGATCGGGTTTTTATTACCGGTTTAGAAGAGGGGTTATTTCCCGGAGGGGGACATAAAAATGATGCTGATATCGAAGAGGAACGCAGAATTTTCTATGTAGCAATTACCCGAGCGCGTAAGGAGTTGTTTTTACTTTGTTGTAAACGCCGGACTCTCTGGGGAAAAACTTCGTATCAAACTTCTTCGAGATTTCTCAGTGAGATACCCAAAAATATGGTCGAGATAGAGGGAGCTTCTGTTGTGAAAGCGACGGGCAGTGCCCTTGATGTTAAGCGACAGCGCTCTGATGCTTTTGGTGGAGCCGTTCGTAAGGGAATGGGGCGCAATGCCAATATTATTCTTGCTCCGGTAAAACAGTTCGTTCAACCTAAAAATGAAAGAAAGAATACCAATGCTTCTTTTACTTTAGGAGATCGGGTTTTTCATCAAGATTTTGGAGAGGGCGAGGTGCAAAATTTGAAGAGTTTACGGGGGAGGGAGATGGTCGAAGTTCGCTTTGCTTCTGGGAAACGAACTACCTTCTTCACAGATGCTGTACAGCTTGAGAAATTGGCTCGTGACTGATATGATGCTACAGATGGGTAGACAAGATAAGCGTCCTCCATATACTATGCCTCTTGTCGTTCGTGCGCGTGAATATCATCTTTACGATCGCGATGGACGAAGATTTGTTGATTTTTTTCAGAACCATGGTCGGGCAATCTTAGGTCATAGACCTGAGGGGATGGTGCGGGCAATCAAAGGAACTGCTTCTCGTGGTTTAGTTGCCGAATATCCCTCAGTCTATCTAGGAAGGCTCGAAAAGTTAGTAAAACAGCTGTTGCCCGGTTACCACGTGGCTCGTTTTTATAACGGACTACGGTATGTGGTTGAGGTTTTACAGCAGGCCAATGGTGCTCCACTCATCATTGCTGATCCTGCTGTTAATCCAATCATGAGCAATCAGAAAGTAGCTTTCTGGCGCCCCTTTCTTACAGATGTTGAGGTCACTGCCGATGTCCTCATCCCAATCCTTCCTTTCCCAGGGAATTTTGTCTGTGAGTTAGTTTGTGTTAAGGATGTTACGATTGCTAAGCAGCTTCCTCCTTCAGATGCCATTTCTCCTATGGTGCTTGATCTTTTGATTAAGGCTACAGGAGCTTTGTTGGGTTTGACTGAGGAGCAACGGAGACAGTTTTCCCGAAAAACCGCTTTGCATGCACGTATGGTTCACACTTGTGGTCCATATTGTTCATCTGGGTTAGAGGGGGGCGTGTACGAGGAATTTCATACTGCAGCTTTGGCTGCAGGTATAGTTATTCCTCCTCTGCCGGAAGCCCCAATCATTATTCCACCGGTGTTATCTGATGGAGAAATGGTTTCGTTTTTGCGTGTTATTGAGGAGTTTAGGAAAGAGTGAAACTATCGCCATGTATTGACATACATTGGGAAAATGTGTAATTATACACCGCTGATTGCGGAATATTAAGCGAGGTGGGTTAAGCTCCCTCGAACATAGGGTTATGTAGATGAAGACTATTTTTGTAAAACCGGCAACAATCGTGAAGAAGTGGTATTTGATTGATGCTGAAGGAAAAAGATTAGGTCGTGTGGCGACTGCTGCTGCACGAATTTTACGGGGTAAGAATAAGCCTGAATATGCCCCTCACCAAGATATGGGTGACTTTGTTATTATTATTAATGCTGAGAAAGCTGCTCTTAGTGGCAACAAGTATGAAGATAAGAAATACTATAGACACTCAAATTATCCTGGTGGTTTAACCGAGGAAACGTATGCTGATGTGATAGTTCGTAAGCCGACTTTCCCCATGGAACATGCTGTGAAAGGGATGCTTCCAAAAGGAGCGTTAGGGAACAAGTTGTTCACTAATATGAAGGTGTATGCCGGAGAAGTTCATCCGCATGCAGCGCAGCAACCTATCCAGGTAGAAATCTAAGGCAGGAGCAGGAAAGTGGCAAAGAATAAAGAAAAACAGAATGTAAATCTTGGTCTCGGTACTGGTCGTCGAAAGACTGCTATTGCTCGAGTATTCCTTCGCGAAGGCGAGGGTAAAATAACGGTCAATGGTCGCAATGTAGATGAGTACTTTGGTAACCCTTTGTACGTCTTTATGTTGAGACAACCGCTTGATGTCACCGACAATTTAAACAAGTTTGATCTTGTAATCAATGTTGAAGGTGGTGGGCCTACTGGGCAGGCTGGTGCTTGTCGTCACGGTATTGCCCGTGCTTTAGTCGCTCACGATGAAGCAAATCGGCCGGCTCTCCATGCCAGCGGGTTTATGACCAGAGATTCCCGTATGGTCGAGCGCAAGAAGTTCGGTCAGCCAGGCGCACGGGCGAAATTCCAGTTCTCCAAGCGTTAAGCGGAATTTGGGATGGCATACGCCACCATTGAAAGAGGGGCTTCAGGGAATGGCTACTTTGCTGTTCCTTCTGAGGGCTCCTCTTTTTTCATTTCTCATCAACAATTTTCTCAATTAGGGCTGTATGATACCCAACCCCTTACCAAGATGGAGTTCGTCTCTTTGCGGGCTAAGGTATTAGGCATCCAATGTCGCCAAAAAGCGATCGATTATTTAACTTCCCGAGAGCATAGTCGCCAAGAGCTTGCGGTAAAGCTACTTCGTAAAAATTTCCCTAAAGATGTTATTGATGAGCAACTTAATCAATTAGAAGCGGAGCGCTTACTGAGTGACGAGCGTTTTGCTGAGCAGTTTATAATTTCTCGGCAACGTAAAAATCCTGAAGGAATTTCTCTATTAAAAATGCGGTTAGCACAAAAAGGTGTTGCTCGTGAAATTGCTGAGGCCGTCTGTTCAACCTGGTTTGCCGAAGAGGGGGCAGCCCAAGATGCGTTAAAGCGGGCTGCAGAAAGAATTTTACGTAAGCGTGGGGTCGACCGAGATAAGCTCATCGCCAATTTACTACGAAAAGGGTTTAGTTATTCAGAAATTTTAGCTTTTTTGGATGAAGTAGAATAAAAGAGAGACTATCCAAACGAGTAGCCTCTCCCTGATTTACCAGTAATTAAAATCTTAGTTATCTAATACTTTAAAGGCTTTGCGTCCAGCATATTGCGCGGTTTCGCCAAGATAGTCTTCGATGCGCATGAGTTGGTTGTACTTTGCTAAGCGGTCTGAACGGCTCATGGAACCGGTCTTAATTTGTCCGGTTTGAAGTGCAACTACGAGGTCTGCAATAAAGTTATCTTCGGTTTCACCTGAGCGGTGGGAAACCACTGCGGTGTAACCAGCTTTATGGGCCATTTCAATGGCTTCGAAAGTTTCGGTGAGGGTTCCAATTTGGTTAACTTTAATTAAGATAGAGTTAGCTGTTTTGGTTTTAATTCCCCTTTCAAGGCGTTTGGTGTTGGTAACAAAGAGGTCATCACCGACAATTTGCACTTTGTCGCCAATGGCGTCGGTAAGCATTTTCCAGCCTTCCCAGTCGTCTTCGTCCATGCCATCTTCAATTGAGATGATCGGATATTTTTCTACCCAGCTAATCCAAAGATCTACCATTTGTTTGCTGGTGAGTTTTTCACCGGTGCTCCATTTAAGTTGGTAGGTTTTGGTTTTGCTGTCGTAGAGTTCACTGGCAGCTGGGTCGAGTGCGATCATAAAGTCGCCATCTCTACCGGTGGTGTAACCAGCGTTCTTAATAGCTTCCATAATAACTTCTAAAGCCTCTTCATTGGACTGCAAGTCGGGTGCAAAGCCACCTTCATCACCACCAGAGGTGTTGTAACCTCTGTTTTTAAGGACTGTTTTAAGGTTGTGATATACTTCGGCGGTCCAGCGAACTCCTTCGCGTAGTGAAGGTGCGCCAATAGGCATAACCATAAATTCTTGGAAGTCGACTTTGTTATCAGAGTGGGCTCCACCGTTGAGGATGTTAGCCATGGGGACAGGGAGGAGACAGGCATGGTAGGCTCCCAAGTATTTAAAGAGGGGTACGCCAAGGTAGTCGGCTGCAGCTCGGGCTACGGCCATTGAAACACCAAGAATGGCGTTGGCTCCCAATTTAGCTTTATTTTCAGTACCATCAAGGGCGAGCATGGCTTGGTCGATAGCAACTTGATCTAAAGCATCCATTCCTTCGATTTCGGGTGCAATGAGAGTGTTGACGTTGTCGACTGCTTTAAGGACTCCTTTGCCCATAAATCGCTTTTTATCGCCATCACGGAGCTCAACTGCTTCGTGAACGCCGGTGGAGGCTCCCGAGGGGACTGCTGCACGGCCCATTGAGCCGTCTTCAAGGATCACATCAACTTCAACCGTGGGGTTACCACGGGAATCCATTATTTCGCGTGCTTCTACAAATTCAATGATACTCATTAATATTCTCTCCTATGTAAGGTTATAGTGAAAATATGGTTGTTTTTACCCCGATTGTCAAGGAGAGCAGTGCTTTCCCTTTTCAAACGGGCTTTTGGACTGTACACTGGTGGTATGACAATTGAGAACAAATCTTCAGGGTATACTTTGCCTCCTCTTTCTGATGAATTTCTTTATCAGGTAATATTTTGTATGGAAGATCAGGCTAATGAATACTGTATTGATTTAAAAGATGGCGTTATTAATGAGACGGTTTTTGTAGAAAGCCGTCGTGAGCTAGAACCACAGCGTTTTCTCGATTTGCCACCCTGGTATCCTTCTGATGGGTATAGGACAATGGAGAAGTTTGTTTCCACGTTACGCAATCCTATTTATCGTGAAAGGCTGCGCTTGGTGTTACAATCAGGTAAAGGGGTGTTTCGACAATTTAAAGATGTGCTGGCTGAGCAACCGTCGCTAGAGCGGTTATGGTACTATTTTAAAGATAGAGAAATTCGCCGTTTAGTATTCTATTGGTATGAGCGCCATGATGAAGCTTTTAGGTTAGCTCGTTTGGGAGAGGAAGCCCCTGAAGATCGGCCAGATGAGTTAATCAGGCAAGATTTTATACTTACTACAGAGGTTGATTCTTATAAAGAGGAGATTACTCTTTTAAC
>JAQVOO010000212.1 GCA_028702575.1 Sphaerochaetaceae bacterium | reverse complement strand
AGGGTATTCTTTTTTTTAGAACAATCCAGATACCCCCTCTAGAACCTTGCTAGAACCATTAATTATGAGTATGCTCAGGGAAGCATCTTATAGGCAAGGAGAACAACGTGAAGCTGTTGCGGAAACTCAGGGAAACATCGTTATCGGTAATCCCTATTATCCTCATCGTAATTATTTTACAACTAACCATAGCTCCCGTTGGCTGGAATAATATTGGTCGCTTTGCCTTTGGAGGTTTACTGATTATTATCGGATTAAGCCTTTTTCTCCTGGGTACCGACATCGGCATTATCCCGGTTGGACAACGAATTGGTTCAGCACTCATGCACAAACGAAATCTACCCCTTTTACTCGGTGTCAGCTTCATCATCGGCCTTTTTATAACTATGGCCGAACCACAGGTTCACGTTCTAGCCCGTCAAGTAGAATTATTAGCGCCCCATATCTCCCGCACGATTCTCACCGTTTCAATTGCATTAGGAATTGGTATTTTCGTGGCAATTGCTTTTGGACGACTCATCTTAGGCCTCTCTTACCGCTGGACCCTGATTGTGTTGTACGCGATTGTAACCATCCTTGCTATAATTACTGATAAATTCTTTTTAGGAATTGCCTTCGATGCTGGAGGAGCGACCACCGGTCCTTTGACGGTCCCTTTTATCCTTGCTTTGGGCATTGGCGTGGCAGGAGTGCGAAAAAGTGACACCAGCGAAGAAGACAGTTTTGGCTATGTTGGTATAGCAGCAATCGGTCCAGTTTCGGCGGTACTGCTCATGGGTATCATTAGTCGCCTTTCAGGAGGCACCCCAGATGGGGCCATTGTTAGTCAAGAAGCTACTGTTATCCCCAGCTTTACCCATATCTTAGTCGAAACTCTCGGCGAAGTGGTCCAGGCCCTCAGTCCTTTAGCCCTCCTACTCATAATTTTCCAACTGACCCTCCTTCACCAACACAAAAAACAAATAATTCGAATGTTTGAAGGATTGTTGTATGCAGCAGTAGGATTGATCTTTTTTCTGGTAGGAGTAAACGCAGCTTTTATGCCTGTGGGATCAGAAATAGGAGCCTTAATCGGCGCCTCTCCTATGAACTGGCTCTTAATCCCCATCGGCTTCTTTTTAGGAGCAGTAGTAGTGTTAGCCGAACCGGCAGTTTGGGTCCTCACCGACCAAGTCCGAGAAGTCTCCGGTGGTTCAATAAAAAAATCGCTTGTTCTTGCCTTTTTCTCTATAGGCATTTCTCTAGCTGTTGGCTTAGCAATGATTAGGGTGGTATTCCACCTTCCACTAGCCTACTTCCTAATCCCAGGATATCTCATTGCCCTTCTCATGACCTTCCGCTGCCCTCCCCTTTTTACCTCAATTGCCTTTGATTCAGGCACCGTTGCATCAGGACCCATGTCGAGTTCGTTCTTGCTCGCCTTCACGTTAGGAGCCTCTTCGGCTAATGGAGGTAGCCCATTCGCCGATGCCTTTGGTGTTATGGCCTTGATTGCAATGACCCCATTAATTTCACTACAGGTGCTCGGCCTGCTCTATGCAAGAAAGAAAGTTGTCAAACAAAAAGGGAGTAGCACATGAATAACGTACTACAATCGACATACACAGAAGGTAAATTACTACTCAGTATTGTCCAAGAAGGTATCGGCGAATCCTTAGTAGCTGCCACAAAAGCAGCTGGAGCACAAGGCAGTACGATCCTGTTAGGTAACGGTGTCGCCGATAACGCAATATTACGGCTACTGGGAATAGGGGATTCGGAAAAAGAGATTGTGTTAACCCTTTTACCTAAAGAATTAGTTGATCCAGTTATTGCAGCACTCAAAGGCTTCAGAAGAAAAAAACGGTTAGCCTGCGGTATTGCAATCCTTATCGATGTACAGCAAATATTACATCACAACAACGCCACTTCACCATTTGAACCGACTAAGGTCAATAACCCAAGGAGAAAATCTATGGACAGTCCTCATACACTTATTACCTGTATTGTAAACAAAGGAAATGCAGATGAAGTAATGGATGCCGCCAGAAAAGCTGGCGCAACCGGAGGCACAATTTTGGCTGCCCGTGGAACGGGAAAAGAAGAGGACCAAAAATTCTTCGGTATTCAACTTGTTCCAGAGAAAGAGATGCTCATGATCCTAGTAGGATCGGGCCTCACTGGACGTGTCCTTGAAGCCATCCGCGAAGTCCCCTGTCTGGCGCAACCAGGCTCAGGCATTGCCTTCTGTATTGATGTAGAACGATTTATGACCCTCGGTGGCAAACTACCAATTATGGAGTAATCGATCCAAAAGGATCCCAAGGATAGGCGCTACGCGCAATGGCAAGCGCTCTATCCATACTCGCGACATCGGGTAATGTTACCGGTAGATCAATATCAAAAACAGTACAGACCCGTTTCCCATATAATTGTTCCAATTCAGCAGGGGCTACTTGGGCCTGTTGCAAGCGTTTAAGCAATAAGAGCATCCCCGCAAACCCCGGAATTCCTGAAGCTCCCTCGGCCTTATCGACTAAGGTATGGGGGGCATGATCACTCTCTATCCAATCAACACGTCCCTCACATAGTGCTGTAAAAAGAGCCTTACGATCAGCTTCAGAGCGTAAAGGAGGGTTCATCTTTAGTAAGTTCCCTTCAGTACTGGCTAAGCTATCATTGAGCAAAGCATGGTGAGGTGTTACCCCACAGGTGATGCGCATCCCCTCTATTCGAGCTTGTTCGACTAAGGCCACAGATTCAGCTGTCGAGATATGGCAAATATGGAGCGTTCCTTGAAAGCCGGTCTCGCGTACCAAGGCAATCTGATCGGCAACTGAACTCACCTCTGCTTGCCCTGGGCGGGCCAAAATATGACTCGCAGGATTATGCTTATTCCAAAGCTCTGGTCGCAGTAACGACTCTTTTTCACAATGAACGGCTAATACACCACGATACCCACCTGCCACTAGATTTTGATACACCGCTCTTTGTTCTGCAAGGCCAATAACGCCCATTGAACCAGTCGAGTGGCCAGCAAACATCTTCATGCCCACCATTTTAGGGTGGAGCTCTTGGTACAACTTAACCAGCATCAACACCTGAGTAGCATGGGCGGTAACCCCTCCATACACACCATAAATAGGGGTGTTTCCACTTACTTTTTGGGCCGCTTCTGCACCGGCAATCAAACGCTCTCGAATAGCTACTTCAGTTGTCAGGGGTACAGCAGTATTGGGCATATCGAAAAAGGCGGTAATCCCACACAGCACACCAATGCTCATCCCATGCAGGAGGGTCTCTTTATTGGCTTGCGCTCCATCACGCAAGTGGACATGAGGATCAATCATGCCAACAACCCGGCCGCATGTTCGAGAATGTAATCGTACGGCATGAATGTTCCCCATTCACAGGTGAGTTTATCACCACACAGGCACTCACCACACATTCCAATCCCACACAAGGTTGACAGTTCTAACGAGAGGTGAATGTGGGTAGCAGGAACTCCTTGC
>JAQVOO010000211.1 GCA_028702575.1 Sphaerochaetaceae bacterium | reverse complement strand
AATCATCGATTTGCGTAATCCATTCCCATTAATTTCCAGTGGAATATTATAGGTAACAGCACACTCAATAATTTCTTTTGAACAGGCAATCGCTTCAGCATCCCAATTTGTATAAAAACTGGCAAATAGATCAGGATGTACCCCAAATAGGAATAACCCCGAGGATAAACCTGCTGTATAAAGATCAGTATACTTATGAAGAAAACGCTTCTCTTGCGGTAGATGTTTCAAATATACATCTTTTCCAAACCCATTAGTCAAAAAATGGACTCCAAAACAGAGAAAATCAACTTTTTGCTTTTCTAAGATAAACTCGCGATACCAAGTAGCATATTCTGGATAAAAATCACACTCCAGGCCACATAAAATTTGGAGGGAGTCGACAGATCTCTGTAAACCTCGACACTCTTCGAGATAGGAATCGAGTAAACCTAATTCCATTCTGCTGTTGGGCCAGCGATGATCAGGCAATGGGCAGTGTTCACTAAACCCTAAAACATCTAACCCCTGCTGTTCAGCTGCTACTACATATTCAGAAAGTTCTCCAATTCCATGCCCACAATACCAAGAGTGAGTGTGGAGATTCACTCGCTCAGGTGGGTATATTTGTACCATTAATTAATGCACTCCAGACAGTTGTAATTCTACGAAAAACCTTATGGAGCCTGTCTTTTCCCCATAAGTATGAAGTCAATCGTTTATTCTATATACTTATAGTATCGCCTATTTCTAGTATATATACCAGCCCTGCGGGGTTATTCATAGAAGCCCTGGCCTGGTACCACATGTCTTACTCCACCTTTAGGATTAAGTACATCCCCTTTTCGGCGCGGGATCAAATGAATATGGCAATGAAATATTGTCTGACCAGCAGATCGGCCAATATTGACTCCTATATTAAAACCATCCACACGTGCATCCCTCTTTTCAACTTCTCGCTTCACCTGCGTTAACAACTCGTGACAATCTCTAATTTCCAGGGCATTCAGATTACTGTAATCTGCAATATGCCTTTTGGGAATTATTAGGGCATGATACGGGGTAACGGGGAATGCATCCCAAATCGCAAAGGCCCACCTATTCTCCCCTATAACTTGCTCAAAGGGTACAGTACAAAACAAACAATCAGCATTCTTAGTATGCATACTACTCCCATTACACAACAACCCGTCATGTATTACAATAGAGAGTTGCTAGAGTGGCTGACTAAGAAGGATCTTTTCGCAATGACCATAGACTATTACCCAATACTCCTGCAATTAAAAATCCTGAAATAATGAATAACCACCCAGGAAACTGTGCATATAAGCGCGTACAGATAGCGATAACTGCAATCCCTACTAAGGATGAAAAGAAAAATGAGAACGCATAGACCCCTGAACGGTGATCTGCTACCGTTTCAATAGCTAATAGAGAATCGGCTACTGTTTTTAAGACCCCATACGAAACTGCAACAAGAAACACCCCGCTCAAGATAATTCCGATCCTCCCGGGTGTGGCAAAAATAAGGATCAAAAATCCAAATAAGGAGACTGAACTGGTAGTTATGGTGAAATAGGGGATATTTGCGCGACTAAGGTGAGGATTAAAAACAAACAGGGAAAAAAGCATACCAAAGGCATACACACCACCAACCAGGGATACTTGCGAAGAAGAAAGATTCATATACGTAGTAAAGTAGGGAGTGAAAAACAGGCTATTAGTGGTACCAACTACGAAATAGACATAGATGAGGGAATTGATAAGTACTGCAGAAGCTACCCGTTTATTCTTAATAATATAACGAAAGGTCTCACGATAACCCGCCAGAATACCAGCAATCGGAGCACCAGCATGCTGGCGCATTTTTTCTTGTGCCTGTTTGCCAGTGACCGTCTCTTTAATAAGAAAATGACGGATAATAGAAAGCGAAGACATTGAAATAATCGCAATCAGGAGAAAAAACCGCTCTGAAGCAGCTAGCCCCCTCTGTGCCACGATAATACCGGCGAGGGGGATTACTAAACCAGATAATACTAAAATCAGATTAAAGAGGTTCATTGACACCACACTATTTTGCTGCGAATTATCCTCAACTAGTAATAAATAGTATCCAATACTCATGATTCGATTCAAACCAGTTAACACCATAGCTATAATAGCTACTGGATAAGTCGGCCATAAGATGAACAATAGTGGAGGAATTACAGAAGAGGCCAGATCAAACAGAAGCGTAGCCCACCGCCTGCCCAATCGATCTACCACAGGTGCGGCAATCAAGGAACACACGAGTGCCGATACATTGGCTACAACCATAATATTACCAATGTGGAGATCGGTAAATCCATACTGCTTGAGATAGAGACTTAAATAAAAATTATATACCGTAAAAGGTATGGCCCAGAGAGGAAACATTGCTGTACAAATACGGGCATTACCCTCTAGTTTTGAGAGATACCTCCCTATTTTACCTAGCATTTCGACTACATATTTCCCTTATCTCTGTTTCAAGAATAAGAAAATCAAGATTATTAACTGCCCGCACTTTTTCAACTATAGCAGAGGGAATATTGTGGTTCCCGGCATACGCCGTGCATAAGGCACCAACTAAAGCTGCAATCGTGTCGGTATCACCTCCTACTGAAGCAGCCAAGGAGATCGCCTTGAAGACATCTTTTTCAGCACAGAGGAATATACCAAAAACTGCCCCACACACATCTGCCGAGGCTAAACCAGTACCATATACAGCAAAGAGAAAATCAAGTAACTCATCATCACTAGCAAACTTTTGGATATGATCTAAAAGATAGCTAATCCGTGAACCTGATGAAGCAGCACAGGCCTGATACGGTGCTGCTTGCAATCCTCTTTTCGCCCCTTGCAAAGCTGCCACTACAATTGCCTCCAAAGGGTTGCCATCTAGCGCACTAAAAAGGGCAAAAGCATACGCACAAGCTGCTTCCAACGCCTGTGAAGTATAGTGGGTGGGCTGTAAACAGGTAGTAACTGCAGCAACCAACTCCGCTGGTTCATACCCACTAGCATAACTAATTAAGGTCGGGGCCAAAGAACGCATCAATCCACCACAGGTGGTCCCCTTCCGCCCTGTCTCAGTGGGAGATTCCCCCGCCTCAATTGCCTTGAGTGCTTGTAATGAACTAGGACCAATATACTTTTTTGCTATTGCATCAGTCTCATCAATCCAGGCTAATAAAGCTGCTACCGTTTGCTCTAAAGTTACCTCTCCTGCCTTACAATACGCTCGTAAGAGATAGAGGTTTTGCTCAGTGTCATCGGTAATGGATCCTGAAGGAAGATCGCTGTGGTTCAGAGACTTCGTTGAAGGTAACAACTCCCAAACCATCCCCAAGTCCTTGGCAATCTGTTTTCGGGTCATAAATTCAGTGGGCATACCCATCGCATCCCCAACTGCAAAAGCCTCTAAAATAGTGGTAATAAATCCTTCTCGCATAAGCTATGCCTTACACCATACTGCTAATGAAAGCAAAGTCACGTTCT
>JAQVOO010000210.1 GCA_028702575.1 Sphaerochaetaceae bacterium | reverse complement strand
TTTGCGTTCAACTTGTAACAGCTCACAGGATTTTCTCTTACTCAAGCCTTGATCGCTTAATTCCCCAACAGCCGCTTGCCTCTGCTGGGGACTTACCATTTTTTTGAGAGAAGCTCCTTCATCGCTAATAATCAACAAGATGCAAAAAGCAGGGTGATGTCGTTTACATATCACATATAAGTATCGCAAGCAAGCAAATCTGCGATTTAATCGTAACTAGAATTGTTATTCAAAAAAGCTGTCATACCAGCGTGTAGCTCGAAACTCGATTTCTGATCGTTGTGAGTAGTTGAGTTCTCTCGCAGTAGATTCCGCAAGTTCCGTAGCATCGTTAATACCAAGCGAAGCAGCTATAAAAAACCAAAAATATGCTGTTTGATAGTTTATATCTGCTCCATTCCCGTTTAAATAGCAAAACCCAAGCTTATATGCAGCATCAGCATCTCCCTTATTGGCTGCTTGTTCGAACCAATTCACAGCTTGCTTCAAGTCTTTTTCCACTCCTTCTCCATTGTAAAAGCATAGCCCAAGACCGTATTGTGCATCAGCATCTCCCTTGTCAGCTGCTAATTCGAACCAATATACAGCTTGTTTATAGTTTTTGTCCACTCCTATACCTTTGTAATAGCAAAACCCCAAAATCTGTTGAGCGTATACAAATTCCTGATTAGCTGCTTTTTCGAACCAGTACACTGCTTGCTTATAGTTTTGCTCCACTACTTCCCCTTCATGATAAAGACGTCCCAGTATGATTTGAGCGCTTCCACATCCCTGATTAGCTGCTTGTTCGTACCAATATACAGCTTTATTGGGGTTTACAGCGACACCTACGCCCTTGATGTAGCAATCCCCAAGACTAGTTAGACTATCTTCATCACCCTGATTAGCTGCTTGTTCGTACCAATACAAAGCTTGATGAGGGTCTTCATCAACACCACTACCATATTCATAGCAAAGCCCTAGCATGCATTGAGATTCTGCATGTCCCTGATTAGCTGCTTTCTTATACCAATAAACAGCTTGCTGTTCATTTTTCACTACACCAAAGCCATCTTTATAGCAATCCCCTAGATTGTATTGAGCATCTGCATGTCCATGAATCGCAGCTTTTTCGTACCAATAAACCGCTTGTTTGTAATTATGTTCCACACCCTCGCCATAATAATAGCATTCCCCAAGTTTGAATTGAGCATCTATATCACCTTTTCCTGCCTCTATCCTTAGAAGTTCAACACTAATGGAAGGGAGATCAGAATCATTCATACATTCTTGATGAGCATCCAACGTATCGTCATGTATAGATATATTTCCACGCACAGTTGTGCAATCCGCGACGCTAGATTCGTTCATGCATTGTATCGTTACACTAATAGTATCATGTTCAGCAAGCAAGCCTACTCCTTGATTTTCGTCAACTTTTGATTCTCGAATGTCCCCATTATTATTCTCATGAACCCCTTCATATAAGGCTTCATATACCGCCTCAGGCTTTTTTTGGGATAACTCATTGTTGGTATTTATGCCAGACTGATTACCCATAATATATGTCATTATCTGCTGATTGAACACACTTTGAGAAGTATAATATGTTATCATTTCTTTAACAGTCAGCTCTTTCTTTAGCAGTTTTTCAAAGAATTGATATAGACTTCTTATACGCCACTGGTTATTATAACTTTGTAGATTTCTGCCAGATAAATGACATTTGTATTCAGACACCAAAGACAACCTGTGTTTATTACATATTTTATATATTTTTAACCTTAGCTTATTTTTTTCAACTTCAGCCTGCTTGCTGGTTGAGAGAATGTACAGAGTGACCCCTACGATAATAGCAATAATAATTGTATAAAACGCAATTGAATAGCTATGCTCTACGCTAACTCCCATAAGCAAAAGAAGTATTGATAGAACTAGCCACATAACAAATGAGTAAAAGAGCACGGCTAGGACATGTGCCATTCTGAATCTCCAGCTAATTCTATCATCTGAGTTTCATCATCCCATTTAAAGGCTGTGTGATATCATCAATTTACCATATCTACATAAGTTCAAGCGACCAATCCGAATATCAACAGCACGAAATAGTTGATAGCCGGGCATCGAAGCTCAAAGATGATCACATAGTACACACCATCATTATAACCCGTTTTCTGCTAAAAAAGCATTAACCAGCATAAGCATTTTGTTGTTCACTTGGTTGATCGAATCTCCGATTACATTAATTGTCTGCGCTCCTGATGATATTGACTCTGCGCTTGCTGACAGTCTCTTTTTCGAAACTAAATCGTTATGCTTTAGGCTAATCAGTACTATTAAGTTAGCACTGCTCATGTAATTGTTTTGAGCACCAGTAATAGCCTTTGCTAATTGCATGCCTGAACTGTCGATAACATAATACTCCACCCAGAAATCATCCAATTTAACTTCTATTGCAAGAGCCGAATTAGGGTCAATTTCCAAAAATTTGTTCGTAAAGTACTCTGTTAGCATAGACTTCAAGGTGTTAGTCTCATCAGCAACATGCTTTCCAATAGTAGAAGATGGTTTTTTCCCTTTTCCATAGATGGGCAGATCAGCTCCTACCAAGTTAGATTGATAAGTAAAGTTAACTCCCTGATGACTTGAAGTTTTGATATTCATCAGCACAAATTCATTAATGCTGCTTTTCATAGGTACATTATGAGTGCACCCCATAAGAAATGTTAAAATAAAAATACAGATGAAAACATGCATAACTCTCATTTTTACTCCCGTAAGAATATTGTGACACTTTGAGTGTCTTTGTTGGTGGGTTTCTTCCACACCCGCTTCATAATAATAGCAAGCACCAAGTGATTTATTTGCATTAGCAATCATGGTATCTTCATACTTAGACATACATTCCTCCAATGTTTGGTTTAGTGTTTTCGGTAAATACGTTAAGATGCAACTGGCAAACGAACTTTTCTGTCAGCAGCGCCACAATGATACTACGCATAATGTCTCCTTCTTTATTAGCTAATACCCGGTGCCTGATCACGCCAATCGAGGACATACATGATCTCCTCTTTTATTCCATATCTACACAAGATCAAGCGACCAATTGCATTGTTTTTCATCTTAATTTTCTCGTCAAGGAATAAATTGGGAGTTTGGGTGTATTGAGGTACATGGCTGCTATCTGAATATAAAGAGTCACCGATAATTGCAAATAGCGATCAATGGACAAAATAGATAAGTTGAAGTGACAAAAGAATATCCGAAGAGCATTTGCAGAAAACCAATGGACATTGTTTTAGTAAATTTCCCTGTTTTGATCACCAAAACCTGCAAATCGGGCAATGTTTTGTCCAAGTGGTAGTTACTATTATCAGCTCCAGAATCAAGAGAATAAACCCGTAATGATATATGTAATATACAAATACGGATTACGTATGGAAGCAATTGGATTCTTGGATATGCATATGTTTTGGCATTTGCAATTTTCGGTGAGCGGATTTGCAATTTTCGGTGACTCTTTATATTCTCATTCCATGTT
>JAQVOO010000209.1 GCA_028702575.1 Sphaerochaetaceae bacterium | reverse complement strand
TGTATTTGTTCATGTCTAAATACTTCATTAGAGGAATGATCGCTGGTGCTATAAAGTAGGAGCGAAAAAAGTGGAAGAAAAGGAACTGATTCAAAAACTCTATTATAAATATCACAATGCTTTAATAAATGATGTTATTCCATTCTGGCAAAAGCACTCTCTCGATACCGAATATGGAGGGTACCTGACTTGTCTTGACTTTGATGGAACTGTGTTTGATACCGATAAATTTGCTTGGATGCAAGGTCGTCAAATCTTCATGTTCAGCAAACTTTGTTCCCTATATGGAGTAAACGAGGCTTGGCAACAAGCGGCTAAATTGGGGCTCGATTTTATGCTTTCCTATGGGAAGGCAGCTTCGGGAGATTTTTACTTTGCCCTCAACCGGAGTGGTACGCCCTTGGTTCAACCCTATAATATCTTTAGTGATTGCTTTATGTGTATTGCGTTGGCTGCATATTCACGTATCGCGGATAGTAAACTTGAGCGTGATTACTATCGTCAAGAAGTACTAAGAATATACCAAAGAATTCAAGAGAGAACGGCTAATCCAAAAGGAATCTGGAATAAACAAGTTCCAGATTCACGAAATCTGCAGGCAATGTCGATGCCTATGATTCAAGCCATGATGGCAATTGAACTCGAAGGTATCATTGATGATGCGTTAATAGAGAATAGAATAGATGAAAGTATAGATGTGTTTATGAACCGACATGTCGATAAAAAGCTTAAATGTGTGTTTGAACGAGTCTGTGCAGATGGTAGTCACCAATTCGATATTATGGAGGGACGCCTTTTAAATCCTGGCCATGCCTTAGAAACCTTATGGTTCCTGATGCTAATTGCTGAGAAACGGCAGGACAAAGCCCTGATAGAAGAGTTGGCCGAGATTATGTTGTGGTCTATCGAAAGAGGCTGGGATACTACCTATGGTGGTATATTTTACTATCGTGATTATCATAATCGCCCCCTCGATAAGTTTGAATCCGACATGAAGCTTTGGTGGGTTCATGCAGAAGCTTTGTGCGCACTACTTTTAGCTTGGAAACTCACCGGAAGCAAAAAACACAAAGAATGGTTTTTAAAAGTGGACCAGTGGACTTGGCAACATTTTCCTGATTCTCAGCACGGAGAGTGGTACGGATATCTTTCTCGTCAAGGAGAGGTTGCTTCATCACTCAAAGGTGGAAAATGGAAAGGATTCTTCCACTTACCCAGAATGTTGTATAGTTGTAGTGCATGGTTAAAGGAGATGGGGGAGTTGGTGTGAGTAGAGAGTTGTGTTTTGGTATTGATGGGGGAGGTAGTGTTTCTCGGTTACGGATAATAGAGAGAGCTACTCCTCTAGAGCCCCTCATAACGGTACATGGCAAAAGCACCAACATATTCAGTGTTGGACGTGAAGCCGCTGCTGAGAATCTAAGCGCCTTATTGCAACAGGGATGTTCGAAGCTTGGTTTAGATCCCCTTCAACTGGTCTCTGGGTGCATGGGTTCAGCTGGCTTGGGTCGGAAAAACGAGCAGTTGTTTTTCAAGGAAGTTTTTTCCCGTCTGCTACCCCATACCAACATGCAGTTATGCAATGACGGAGAGATTCTGCTTGTCGGTGGTGTTAAAAAGTTAGAGGGATATTGCCTGATAGCTGGTACAGGTTCCTTTGCTTTAGGACGTTCTCGGGATGGAGAAAAAGTACGTGCTGGTGGCCACGGTTATATGTTAGGAGATGAAGGGTCAGCTTGGTGGATTGCTGATCAGGCTGTTAGGCGTACTATTCGTAGTCATGAAGGACGCGATTTAGAGACCTCTATGGAAGCATCTTTGTTACAATATTTTGAATTAACTGAATTAGATGGATTCGTAGAATTATTCCACCACAAGTATGAAAAACCAAAGGTTGCCCGATCTGCTCCCATTGTCACTGAATTTGCTCTACGCAAAGATCCTCTTGCACTCGATATCATTACCAAAGCTGTCGACGAATTAGTGGCTTTACTTCGTAGCTTGTATAAGCGCTTACCTTTGATTGAACCTGACCTAGTTCTTTCGGGAGGTGTGTTGGAAAACGATCCTTTGATTCGTCCCATGGTTTTTTCCAGACTAGAACACCAAATCCCACAGATTACCGTGGTTACCGATACTGGCTCAGCACTAGATGGAGCGTGTATATTAGCAGCTAGTAATCCATAACAAGTACTCTCTAACTGTTAGCTTAGAAATTAGCCTCTCCCAAAGTAAAGCCAAGACTGACCCCGAGCATACGACCAACCATGGTAAATTCATCGCCGATATCTCCATAGGTACCATTAAGGCCAAGAGTCATACTTACTGCATCTACAGGCTTCCACGTTATTGAAGGCTTTACTAATCCTGAGAGATCTTCCATGTTCCCATACCAGAATAAACCAACAGAGACTTTTTTAGTCAGCATAAATGAGACCGAAGTTGCACCATAATGGTAGCCATTGTTCTGGAAAGGCATGAGGATAACCGTGTTCAGATTGGTTCCTTCACCATTGTAGTAGTACTGTGCTGCAAAAGTGACACTACGATCACTCTCCTTATCGTTCCAGGTAAAGTTGGCTCCTGCAGTAGCAGAGAAGTAGAAACGATCATCTGGGTTTTCGTAATAGGTTGAATAATCATTCTTTAGATACTTCTTATCTGAACCATAACTAAGCATCCCTTCGCCAAAGACAGAAACATCACCAATGCCGGAAGAGAGGGTCACCATAGCAGCTGGGGCTTGTCCATTACGGTAATAGGCGCCAAATCCTAGTTCTGACTTTCCAATCACCTTCTCATATTTCACAGCTACTGCCGCATCTGTAATATCTTTAGCATCTTCGGGAACAATGACATATCCATAAAGGTTATCAATACCTAGGGGCATGTTCATCTTCACAGATAACGGCCCTTCGAGTTCCTTATCGGGATCTGAAGGGTCTATTTCTGAAAGATTGAGTAAATCAGCAGGGCTGAAGAAATACCCCACACCCCAGTTCAGGGTCTGTTTACCAACTCGTAAAAAGAGACGGTCATGAATAGAGAAATCACTGAAGAGCTCTTTAATACTGAGGATATCACTAAACGTACGCTGCTCGTTAACTAAAGGTGTCCCTGGGTCACCTTCTATTTCCTCAAAGGGATAGGATATTACTGCTTTCCCAAATACTCTAATATCTGCAGATGGGCGGGCATCAAAGAATAACTTTGTTGATAAATTAGTCTCTAGGGTCCCTTTATCAGTATCGTTATCAAGGTCCCAGGACCAGAGAGGGGTAATACTGAATGAGTACGAGCCTCCCAGAGTTATACCAGCTTCGTCAGTGAGCATAAGTTGTTCTAAGTCAATTTCGGTTTCGCTAATATCTTCAACAAGGAAATCTTCACCACCAAAAAGGTCATCGTCGAAGCTTGATCCAAAGAGAGCATCTTCATCTACAGCCAAGATCGGGGTGAGTATCAATAAGCAAAGAATAAGAACTAATAGATTTTTTCGCATCGTGACTCCTATTTATTGACCCGTTCAACATACG
>JAQVOO010000208.1 GCA_028702575.1 Sphaerochaetaceae bacterium | reverse complement strand
TATGAGAGGAGTATGTCACCTGTGTGGCAAGTAACATAATGGTTTTTACTTTTTATAATTTAGTTGTTTCTAATTTCCCTTTAATTGCTGTTAAGTGGACCAGCGCTAACGCAACCGCTAAGTCTGTTTGTCCCTGTTCAAGCGCCTCTACCAAATATCGGTGCTCACGGGTACTCTTCTCCAACTCACTATACGTATTAGTAATCCGATCCATACTCGTATAAAGCAGAGGAGAAAGATTTTCATAAATTGCCGTCAAAATTACATTATCGTTTGAGTCAATCAACGTTTTGTGGAAATTAAAATCGTGACCATTCCATTGATTCAACGCTTCTGGATCCTCAGCCTCTAAACGCGGTAACAGCTGCTCCATTTTTTTGGTAAGATTATCTAGGGAACGAACTAAAATACTACGCTGATCACTTCTTGAAAGCTCCCTCGTCGCTGAAACCTCAACGGTGGTCCTCACCTGCATAAGATCCAACAACAATTTCCTATCAGTCGTATGATTGCTAATTAACGTTGAAGATAAGGAAGCCACAAATTGTTCTAGGTTATTAGATTTAACAACAGCTCGTTTTCCTTGACTAATTTCAAGTAGCCCCTTCGCCTCTAAATGCTTAAAAGCCTCCCGAATAGAACGTGAACTTGCGTTAAAATTCTTAGCTAACTCCTGCTGTGAGGGTAAAGGCTCGCCTGCCTCATACACTTTATTGAGAATCATGTCCTCTATCTGCCGCGCAATCTGTGCAGATTTAGTTTCTGAACTAAATGATGTAATCATAACACTACCTACCTTTTTTAACCTCTTTATCATGCCATATTTTCACGCAAAAGGATATATGAGAAGAAATTCTATGCCTTTATTCATTAGGAGGCTAATCTTTTGACATAAGAACTCGTATTTATAAAAGCTCACTGGGATTACACTCCACTCCATCTCACCTATATAATACAAAAAAAATTTATAAATGGCCAGTAAAAACACGATAAACCCATCTACTCACGTAAGATTTACACTACTAAGGTAGTAAAAATCTATGCAAAAAAAGAACATTTCGGGATAATCAACTATTGACATAAGTGGTTCAACTTGCTATATTTTTCCCATGAACAAGTTTGATGGGCAACGCCGACACATCTATTTCCGTAGAAAAATAACCCTTTTTTGCATCGCCGTTTTCCTTTTTGGCGTTCTTTTTAGGGCATTCCCCCTTGCAGGACCCGTTGAACTACTCCTTAATACCATAGTTCCTGCCGGTAATATATTTGAGATTACAGAACCATCACCTATAGGGTTGACTCTTGGGGGGTCAAGATCTGTTGGGTATACCTACACCGGCAATAGCCAACTTTACCTTACTATTACCAGTGCGAACCCTTCAACAACAAACCAAATGCGGATGAAAGAGATTGGAAGTAACTATTATATCCCCTACACCATGACCTTTGACTATGATGGAGCCGGACCTGGTGCCCAAACTGCTGTTTATCACGGTTTCAAGAAAATGATGGGTGGTTATGACAATAATAATGGCTACAATCTAGTGGGCACTTTTGTGATCACCACCCAAAGTAGTGATAATTACTTAGAAGGAGATTATGCTGACACCATAACTTTCGCCTTCACCGCTAACTAAGAACGGGAAAAACGATCCTTTAGCCAATCTATCCACCGCTTTAGACGACCCTGTGTAAAACGATGCTTAAAGTCCTGTGTAGCCTTCTCTATAGAGACTTCCTCTTCTCGACCATGCTTAAGATTATCCCAATGCCGCACTAACCAGAGATAGAGATCGCCATAGGTTTTACCGGGAAATGAACGTAACACGCGATCTTCTCTAATCTGCATTACAATGGGTAAAAAGACCTTCTTGTACCAAGATTTAGCCGCATCTTCAAAAGGAATTTCTTCTTTTACCTTCTCATTAATATAATATTTATGGACTAAAATATGATTGATTATCTCAGGGTACATCCCAGGTGAAGAGAACTTGACTAACTCCATGTCCATAAAACTATCGAGCCCATACTCCTCGATAAAACGATTGCGTTCATAGGCAACCACCCGTTTTATTAACTGCTGGCGAGTCATACCAGGCTCTAACGTAATCTGGGAATCGAGCTCGACAACTTCAGCATCGATGAACTCAATCCCTTGGGCTTTAGCCACCGAGACACGATGGTTTCCATCCCGCACAAAATAATAATCACCAAGCTTATAAACGCTAATCGGTGGCAATATTATTTGTTGAAGATGGGCTTCATCAACGCTTTGCCAGCGCGAACGAAGCATCTCCTTCCGTGGATAAAAAGCTAGCGTAAAGTCATGATAGCGCCCTTCACTACCAATTATATTAGCTATTGGAATAGCCTTGAGCCCCCGATACGTCTCTACCCTCGGCTTAAGCAACTTCGTTACCTCATAAAAAGACAAAAGCTCAGTATTTTTCCACTGAAGCGTTGAGAGCAACGCCTGCATCCGCCCCTTCGACCGGGCTCTAGAAAAATCTTCTCGGCTGGTAAAACTAGACACTCCCATACTTATGATTCCTTCTCCAGTACATAACTACCATATACATTAATAACATCAGTTTCATGATACCTCGTAATGCGAGGTGAGTTTAAATCTAAAAGGTGAACATGTCCATGGAGTAAGTAGGCAGGTGTGAACTTACGCATAAACCACAGGAAGGCATTAAAACCGGTATGACACTGGTCTGCCTGATCCCCAATCCCTCGGGGAGGGGCATGTGTAATTAAGATATCGAGATAGCGACCATAGCGCACTTTATTATAGACCAATTTCGGAATGAGCTTAAGAATACGTAGGTACATCTCAAACTCTGTAAACTGATGTTCTCCCCGATTGTAGCGCATCGAACCACCTAAACCAGCTAACAACAGACCTGTGGAACTATCGCGCATAACTTTTCCATCTAGAAAATCTCCCCCTACGCCCCAACACATCCGTTGCTGCTCATTTTTAAAATCGATAGGAGACTCACTCCACCCACACTTTTTGAATCTAGCTAAATCCTCAGTGTGGTGGTTACCAAAAACAAAATAGAACGGTTTGTTCAGCGAAGAGACGATAAATTCATAATACTTAAGAGGCAAATCGCCAGCGGAAAGAACCAAATCTACCGAACCATAGCGTTCAGCTACATTTGAAGAGTACACTAAAGGATCTTTCGCATCCGCTACACACAGAATTTTCATATTTACATCATACCATATCCACAATCAGCTCTGACTATCTCCCCAGTCATCGGCCGCGAAGCAGCAGAGGACAAAAAGCAGACGATTGAAGCAACTTCTTGTGGTTTCACTAATTGCTTTAAAGCAGCCCGGTGCTCATACAGTTCAACTAGATCAGGGGCATGTTCCCGTAGTTGCACCGCATCAATTAACCCTGGGGCTACTGCATTGACCCGTATGTTAAAAGGAGCATACTCCTTAGCTAAAGAACGAGTATACGAGGCGACAGCACCTTTAGAAGCATCATAATGGGCAGTACCTCCAAAACCGGGACGGAAGGCA
>JAQVOO010000207.1 GCA_028702575.1 Sphaerochaetaceae bacterium | reverse complement strand
TTAGTAGGGCACTTATAATTGAAAGCCATCGTTTGCGGTAGGTTACCGCGAGAGCGCTATAAAACGAGGCAGCTCCGGTGGTATGACCGCTAGGAAAAGAGTAGCCAGTGGCTGTTGCTATACGTTTACCAGCAATTTCTGGTACTACTTGGAAAGGTCGAGGTGCTCGAATTATTGCTTTCAAGGCACTCATTCCGATAAGGGATGTGAAAAGCGAAGAGAATATAACAAAGCCATGTTTCTTTGAGGCACACCAGAGGAAGAAAGCCACGGCAAGAATAAAGACAGTTTCTTCTCCAAACATAGTTATTATTTCAAAAACTTTATCGAGAAAAGGTGAAGATGTCTTTTGGAAAAATTCCATTATGGTCAATTGCATTATTCCACCCCCTTTTGTTAGAGCAGTATAGCTGAGGTTGTGTAGGATTACAATAATAAGAGAAGGATCCTTAGGTAGACCATTAAAAGGTGAAAGCATAAATTCTACTTATGATGAAAGAGATGCAAGCTTTTGCTCGCATAGGTGCTCAAGACCAACAGATTAAACTAGTCAAAGTGCCGATTCCTGAAATAGATGAAAACGAAGTACTAGTAAAGGTGCGAGCCTTTGGTGTTGGGCCGAATACGTTGCAGTGTCTCAAGACTTTCTCATGTCATTACCATCTAATATGAGTTTTGTCGAAGGGGCTGCTATTTGCATTGCTGGAAAGACAGTATTAGAGAGCATGCGTGCTCTTAATCTCAAATCTGGCGATACTTTATTTATTGCTGGAGCATCAGGTGCTACTGGTACCTTAGTTATTCAATTAGTAGTAGCACAAAAGAGTGTAGATTATTTAGATCCGAATTGGAAATGGCATGTAAAACAATGGTTGCCCGAGGGGGTGCGTTAGCCATTCAACCTGGTACGGTAAAAGCTAGTATGACTCTTGTCAAAGATGGAGGTAAGGTCATAACTGTTTCAGGTGACGATCACGTAAAACCAAAAAGAGATATCTCTGTTCGTCAAATTCAACATCACACAGATACTAAAGAAGCATTCATTAGGTTAATTTTAGATATTAGTGCCGGTTATATCCAATTAGTTATTGAACGAGTCTACCCATTTCAACAAGCTCTCGAGACATTAAAGAAGACCGAGACGCGGCATGCACGTGGAAAAAGTGTCGTGAGGGTGTAATTAGTAGTGTAGGGGTTTTTGCAGGCTAAAAATCACATGAGGGTGTTGACAAAACTTTAACTTCAGTGTAATTTCAGTTTGCTACTAACGAGGGCGTAGCGAAGTTGGTTATCGCGACGGCCTGTCACGCCGTAGATCGCGGGTTCGAGTCCCGTCGCTCTCGCTTTGGACCGCTCTGGGTGTACTGGGGCGGTTTTTTGTATTTGAGGAGGTTCTATGCGGATTTTAGTGGGCATGAGCGGAGGAATTGATTCTTCTGTTGCTGCTTTACTCCTTAAAAAAGCTGGTCACGAAGTCGTTGGCGTTACGATGTCGATCTGGAGAGAGGGAAATCCTTTTTCTGGTGAACTGCGTAAAGATGCTTGTTTTGGTCCCAATGAGGAACAAGATATTGCTGAAGGGCGCCGCATAAGTGAACTGTTAGATATTGAGTATCATGTCTTGGATTGTGCAGCCCAATACGAACGGATTGTTTTAGAAAACTTCCGCAGTGAATATTTGGCGGGTCGAACCCCGAATCCGTGTATTTGGTGCAATAGTCTCATTAAATTTGGTGCTTTACCGCAAATTGCCCGAGAATCTGGCATTAAGTTTGATAAATTTGCAACTGGTCACTATGCCCAAGTTGCCCACAAAAATAATCGTTGGTTGCTGACAAAAGCCTTAGATGAGCATAAAGATCAAACCTATTTTCTCTATCGACTAAATCAAGTGCAATTATCACAAGTTATGTTTCCCTTAGGTACCATTCAGAAAGAAGAGGCCCGTCGGCTTTGTATTGAGTATGGTTTTTTTAGTGAAGGGAAGGCTGAAAGTCAGGATTTCTATAGTGGCGATTATAGTGAACTATTGCAAACAGAACCCAAAAAGGGTGCCATTGTCGATACCCATGGCAACACTGTTGGTGAGCATCTTGGATATTGGAATTACACTATTGGGCAACGACGAGGACTGGGCGTAGCTGCTGAGCGGCCTTGGTATGTTGTGGCTCTTGATGCTGAGAAAAACCAAGTGATAGTGGGACATAATGAAGATACTTTTGAAAATAAGTTACTGGCTGAGCGTCTTAACTGGATTGCCTTTGATGCATTGAAAGCACCCATGGAAGCTGAAGCGAAAATCAGATCGACTGGACGAGCTAAACCTGTATTAATTACACCACTTAAAGAAGGAGTCGTCTCTGTGAGTTTTGCTGAACCGCAAAAAGCAGTGACTCCCGGACAGTCTGTGGTATTTTATCAAGATAAAACTGTGCTTGGTGGTGGCGTCATTCAATAAGGTTGCTTGTCGAGCATAAACAAACATGGGTATAATGCTACATCCGTAAAAATAATAAGGAGTAGAATATTATGCGTTTGATTATCCAGCCTGATTACGAAAAGTTATCCTGTTGGGCCGCCCGGTATATAGCAAAGAAAATTATAGAATTTGCCCCTACAGCTAATCGACCTTTTGTGCTAGGGTTGCCAACAGGCTCTTCGCCTCTAGGGACCTACCAGCAATTAATAGAAATGTATCGTCGAGGAGAGCTTTCCTTCAAACATGTGGTGACATTTAACATGGATGAATATATTGGACTTCCCGAAGATCATCCCCAAAGTTACCACGCCTTTATGTGGGATAACTTGTTCAGTCATGTCGATATTCCTCGATCCCAAGTAAATATTCCTAACGGTAATGCTAAAGATATTGATGCCGAGTGTGCCAACTATGAACAGAAAATTGCATCTGCTGGGGGGATAAAATTATTTTTAGGTGGAATTGGTTCTGATGGACATATTGCCTTTAACGAACCTTATTCTTCCTTAGCATCAACGACTCGCGTGAAATCATTAACCCATGATACCAAGGTTATGAATTCTCGATTCTTTGGCAACGATATTTCCAAAGTACCCTCAACCGCGATTACTGTGGGAATAAAAACCATCATGGATTCCGAAGAGGTACTCCTGTTGGTCAATGGATATGGTAAAGCGCGGGCACTGAAAGCTGCAGTAGAGGGACCAGTTAGTCATGCTTGGACCTGTAGTGCTTTGCAGATGCATAAAAAGGCGATTATTGTGTGTGATGAGCCTGCAACAGATGAACTAAAAGTTGGGACATGGAAATACTTTAAAGATATTGAAGCTGAACATTTGAATCCCGACTGTTTATTAGTAATCGGTGCAGATTCACCGTAAACCCATCTCAGTGGCGACCCTGATAACTGTAGCAGGGTCGTCTGTCATAATCGAGTCAACTCCCATCGAAAGGAGAGTTCGCATCTGCTTTTCGTCATTAATCGTCCATACCTGAATTATAGCTCCACGCTCATGAAAGGCTTTGATGAAGGCTGGGGTAATTACGGTAATACCCCATTGTTTGACCGGTACTTGGAGAACAATAGTTCTTTTTCCCTTTAATGTTTTGG
>JAQVOO010000206.1 GCA_028702575.1 Sphaerochaetaceae bacterium | reverse complement strand
AGCCAACTCAGTTGCGGGTTATAAGGATGGGGGAAGGGGCAAAAAGTGCTCAGGTAATTGGAGCCTCCTATTGTACTTTGGATATTGATGATATGGCCCTTAACGCCCAAGATGAGGCGACCAGGTTACAGATGACCGATCTATTACGTTCAGTGCAACCTGATCTTATTATCACCCACGCATTTGAAGATTACCATCCTGACCATGTTGCAACTGCTGAATTAGTATTTTATTGCCTGGTTCAGGCCTCTCTAGCCCAAGTAAAAACTAAACATCCTGTGCTTACTAAACCCGTAGTGCTCTACCATATGGATAAAGTCGGAGGCGGTGCCTTCATTCCTACCGATTTCGTTGATATCCAAACGACGTTTGATAGTAAGCTTGAAGCTCTTTCTTGTCATGCGAGTCAATTAGAATTTCTCAAAAAAACAGCTAATAAAGATCTTTTACATGCAACAGAAGTTCTGGCAGAGTATCGTGGTCTGCAGTGCGGGTGTCGCTATGCGGAAGGTTTCAGAATCTCTGACCGTTCAATTGTACCTGCTAGGCGTCTACTGCCCTGATAGTATATACCACGGTTAATGCGACATTCGTTGCTTAGTAACCTTGGATACAACGGAGAACAATCTAGTGTTCTTCTCATAAAGGAAAACAATTTTCATGCCGTTAGCACTAAACAGATAGTTTTTCGCTTAGGGGAGGTTGTTAAGTAGGGCCGAGAATCACATAGGTGAGCATCAAACGCAATACACCCTATAAACTACCGATTCAACCCCTTATCTTGAAATTGTAGTAACAACGAACGATTACTTAGTCCCTGTTCGCTGACAGAGACTGAGTAAAACACATAAGGGGGGTGCTGGCTTAATCCGGCTTCTTGATAGAAATTGTCTGAACGGCCATTTCTTGGCGTAATTCTGGTGGTAAATTCCGAGGTAAGAACTGGCTGTAATCGACAGTTGCTGCAACCAAGGGCCGTATCTTTGTTATTTCCTTGAGCAGGTAATGCATGTATCCAGAGAAGCGAACTAACCCATAAAAAATCCTACGAGCTGTTCCGCCATAGAATGCTGCATGTGAGAAAAAAAAGTATGTGCAGGGTTACTTCCTGAATAATTTCTTTAAGGGCATTTCGTGAATCTAACGGTGAAACTGTAGGGTGTTTTTCAAGCATCTTATAGATTTCTGAATGTATCATCTCTTTTTTCCTCCCAATGCAACAAGTACCTAAGGGTTGTGCTGCGATAGATTGGTGCAAGGTTCTTTATCAATTGCCAGTCCAAGGCAACTACAGCATCTTTTTCAAGCCTCAGATCTTCAAATAGTAGAGCCTCGATTTAATTCCCCGAATCTTATACAAAGTGTCACAAAGGGCTTTCTCTTGGGTAGCAAGACGAAATCCATAGCCTCCCTCTTCTGCAGGTTCAAGGCCGTAGTGAAATACAGCCTCTGGGAGATAGTAAAAGCTATACCGTCCGAACGGAGTATCAAAATATTTTTCTTTGTTGAGGCGAAAGGCCGCACTCATAATAGCATGAGTACATTCAGGGATTAATTGATGGTAAGCTAAGGCTGTTCCAAACGAGATATAACTAGGACTGTATATCATAGAGGCCACAGGTAAACGTGGATCAGTATCTAAAGTACTGTAGACTCCGACATATCTGAATAATTTCCCCACGCTTAATCATCTGGGTGAATTTTGCTTTTGGGGAGGCATAGGACTGCAATTCATCCATGATTAAATCACGTGTTTTAAGCATCATTACCTCCTATAAGTACGATTATATTATACTTATAGAAGAAAATAATACGAAACTATACCGGTTATAATAATTTTTTCGTATGTTTTGAGATGAAAGCAACCGTAATTCTTTTGACTCTTTCCAATCTACACGTATACTCTATGCTATGGCGTATGTGATATTTCTTTCCATTATTGGAGCATTTAGTGGCTTTGCTCTCTATATTACTCGGAAGGAGAAGCGTAGCTTCAGAAGCTGGAGTAGCGAACAAATGTTGCATTTACGTCTAAAAAAAGGGTGGTTTGGTGCGAGCAATGATCCTGTACAGTATCTAGCAGAGCGAGCTCTTATCAACAGCCAACCGTACCAGATTCCAACTCCACTGAAATTATTGGGGAATGTAGAGAGAAAAGAGATCGCTGATTTAGATTGTGTGCTACTGCAGGAGCGTAACGGCACTTCAGCTACCCGGATTCTCTACTTGCATGGCGGAGCGTATGTAGAACAACCGATCCTTCCTCACTGGTTATTTCTTGAACGTATTAATAATCAATGTAAGGCCATCATCACGGTTCCTTTGTATCCGAAAGCGCCAACCTATACTTTTGAAGAGGGGTTTACTAAGATAGTAAATTTGTATACTACGCTTCTAAAAACTTCTTCAGCCCGTAATATAGTTATTATGGGAGATTCAGCGGGAGGTGGTCTAGCTTTGGCCCTAACGCAACATATTGCCAAACAAAAGCTACCATTACCTAAGGCGGCAATCCTTATTTCTCCCTGGTTGGATATAACCTTGCGTAATGCCGATATCACACCGCTTGAAGCAAAAGATCCCATGCTAAATCGCTCTCATTTGCAGGTGATTGGGCGCTCTTGGGTTGGTAGTGGCGATCCTCATGACTGGCGGGTTAGTCCCATCAACGGTATATTAGAAGGGTTGCCGCCTCTGACCATATTTGTGGGAACTCATGAACTGTTTTTAGCTGATGCTAGAAAAATGCGCTTGCTATGTAAGCGTAAAGGAGTTTTTCTTGATTACCAAGAATACCCTAAAATGAACCATGCATTTCCCTTATTTCCCATTCCTGAGGCGAAAAAGGCACAGGCCAAAATAGTGGAAATTATACAACAAGCTTAGCTATTCAACCTTCTGATATTCACCAGCGACAAAGCGTAATACATCACCAACAACAGAATTGGCTGGAATAGTTTCAAAGGGGATATTCACTTGACGGCCATTTTGAGTAATACAGACTGCATAATCTTCTTCGAAACGCTCAATTGTATACAAGTTTTCCATACTTGATCTCCCTAGAATGATTTTTTAGGAGTGGTGTACTGCAAGAAGGCAAGCCCACATGTGGTATATAGTATTATAAAATTGTATTGTCGGTCGGTCTTTGTGGTCAAAATTGTTGCCATCAGGCCTCCTATTTGAAGTATGCGTTATAAATACCCCCTTGTCAAACAATGTTTGATTGTAGACAATACCTTCTTTTGTCTTGTTGTTGCTTTTAAGTGTGGGTTAAATTACAATTAACTACTAAACATGGAGTAGCTTTATGATTGATGTTCGCATTCATTCGAGTAGACATTTAGAGACTAAAATAACGTATCCCATTCCCGAACACAAATCATATACTCGGGATTTAAACTACTATATTTTCACCCCAGCCCAATTGAATGTCTCTTCCGATTTTATTTCTAACGAAGCGATGATTCGGAAATTCCAAGCACATGCCCGTTATTCATCACCCGAGATAACTTTGGATGAGTTGTTAGATCGGGGAAATAGATCTAGTCCTCTCGTCTTACTTGAACAATATACTACCCAACGAATTGAGGGCCC
>JAQVOO010000205.1 GCA_028702575.1 Sphaerochaetaceae bacterium | reverse complement strand
CCCGGCTCTTTTATCGGAGGGAAGTTAGCCGACATCATTGGCCGGAAAAAAGTAATGGTAGTAGGACAGCTTCTAGCTAGTACCATGTTTATGGTTTGTGGATTCTTAGGTCCCTCTCGCTGGGTTCCTCTCTTTATTCTTTTAAATCTTACCTTTGACGGAGCCACGGATCCGGCTCGAAGTGCCTTAATGACCGATGTGACCACACCAGAAAACCGCCAAGCCAGTTTTTCTCTCAATTATCTAGGTCATAACTTGGGATTTGCCCTTGGTCCAGTTATTGCTGGTTTCCTCTTCTACCGAGCCCCTAATTGGTTGTTCTTTGGCAATGCAATTGCCGGAGCAATCTCAATTATTTTTGTTGCAGGCATGGTCAGCGAGTCCAAACCGGACCAAGCTGCCATTGAAGCCACTTACGCAACTGATTCTTTGGAAAAAGCATTTTCGGGAGGACTACTGAAAGCCCTCTTTTCCCGTCCCAAACTACTCCTCCTAGCCCTTTGCATCACGTTTTTCAGCTTTGCCTACAGCCAATCTCTGTTTGCACTACCCCTTTACACTACCCAACTGTATGGAAAAGCAGGTGCTACCCTTTATGGTTCAATGATGTCATTAAATGCAATCGTGGTGGTAGTGAGTAATGCTTTTATTGTTGTGGCACTTAAAAAATTTCATCCACTGCGTAATATCGCTTGGGCTGGTATTTTATATGCAATCGGTTTTGCGTGCATGGGTTTAGTACAGGCCCCCTTCTGGTTATATCTCTTAACGATTGTGTTTACTTTAGGTGAAGTTATAGATGCTACCAATACCCATTATTATATTGCAAATAATACTCCCATAACCCATCGAGCGCGATTTAGCGCAATATTGCCAGTAATCATGGGCCTAGGGCATGGAATAGCCCCGCTAATAGGTGGCTTAATCAGCTCACGCTACGGCCTCTCTATCCTATGGTTACTAGTGGGAATAACGGCTCTCATAGGCACTATTGGCGTCTATGTTTTATACTTGAGCGAAAAGAAAAAGCAAGAGAATTAATAGAAAGAGCAACCTATCCCAGAAAAGTTAGCTGGTTCATTTGCTCTTTTTTAGAGAATCATTCCTATAGCACTTTACTTAACCTCAAAACATCTCTATTGTTATAACATGGATGTAGGAAAAGCAATACGAGATTTGAGAGTTAAAGCCGGATACTCACAAGATAAACTTGTAGCACTAACAGGGATATCTAGGAGCCAAATTTACTTCATCGAATCAGGACGATGTGTTCCAAGAATAGAAACTATGGAGAAGATCGCAAACGTGCTTAACATGCGGGTTTCTGACATTATTATTTTTGCAGAGACATATTACCCCACCAAATCTTCTTAAGGGGAACGTTGTTGGCTACTCTCTCTAGCAAACACTTGGATCTATACCTGTTCTCAGGTAGCCAAGAAGGCTCACTAAAGCAAGCCCTCTTGAGTTCTGCTGCAGTAACGGCGTATGCATACGAAAGATATCCCGTTATCGAGCGATATCTTTTTCTAACCTAATCAAAACTCTCTTCAATCATATCTTCAATAGAAGCCCCAGGTGCAACCATGGGATAGACTTTATTATCTAGTGGTATTTCACAATCAACAACGACTGGACTATTGAGAGCAAATGCAGCCGATAACACCGTCATAGGATCATCGTCTTTAGTAAGAGACATCCCTTTTACCCCAAAAGCCTCAGCCAGAGCGATCCAGTTAACATCGGTATCTAAGGTCGTCTCAGAATAGCGCTCATCATAAAACAGAGTTTGCCATTGCCGGACCATACCCAAGGTTCTATTGTTCATGATCAAAATAACGATGGGTAATCGATAACGGGCAATGGTAGCCAGTTCATTGCAATTCATCCTAAATGATCCATCTCCAGCAACATTCACAACACGACGCATCGGATTGCCTACTTGAGCACCAATGGCAGCACCAGTGCCATAACCCATGGTTCCCAGACCTCCCGATGTAAGAAATCGCTTTTCGGGGGTATGGCGGAAAAATTGAGCAGCCCACATCTGATGTTGTCCAACCTCCGTCACCACCACGGCATCACTTGGCATTATAGCCGAGAGCGCTTGTAATATTTGGGAAGGCCGACGTGTCTCTCCGGCAATCCTAAGGGGATGTTCAGCTCGCCACTTGGCAATCTGTTCCATCCAAGGAGCATGCACCAGAGGCTTGGTAAGCCTCTTATTAATCTTGGAGAGGACGACTTTAATATCACCTATCACGTAATGATAAGTAGCAATATTTTTATTAATCTCGGCTGGATCCACATCAATGTGGATAATTTTAGCGTTCTTCGCAAATTCGCTTACTTTACTTACAACCCGATCACTAAAGCGGGCCCCAATCACCACCAACACATCACAATTATTTACCGCAATATTAGAAAGACGCGTGCCGTGCATCCCAATCATGCCGGTAAATCGTGGATGTTGGGCATCGATTGCCCCATTACCCATCAACGAGACACCGAGTGGAGCATCTATCTTTTCAATAAATTCAGCCAATTCAGCCTGAGCTTGGGCTCGGATAACTCCTCCACCAACATAGAGCATCGGCTTAGAAGATGCTTTCAGTAAAGCAATAGTCTTTTCAACTGCACTGGTACGTACATTATCTTCAGACGGAACCGACCATCTTGGATCTACGCGAATATATTCAGCAAGAGCGGCCGTAACATCCTTAGGAACATCGATTAAGACGGGACCAGGTCGTCCCTCACGGGCAATATAGAACGCATCGCGGATAATCGGTGCTAAATCCTCAACATCTTTTACTATATAATTGTGCTTTGTAATTGGCATAGTAATGCCGCTGATATCAACTTCTTGAAAACTATCCTTTCCTAATAAATCTGTTGTGACATTACCCGTAATTGCAACTATAGGTATTGAATCCATGTAGGCTGTAGCTAATCCAGTTACCAAATTGGTTGCACCAGGCCCGCTCGTCGAAAAAACAACACCAACTTTACCTGTTGAGCGTGCATATCCATCAGCAGCGTGGGAAGCCCCCTGTTCATGACTGGTCAGGATATGACGAATCGAATCACGATTCTTAAATAAAGCATCGTAGATGTTGAGCACGGCCCCCCCTGGAAATCCGAATACTGTATCGACCCCTTGTTCCTTCAGGCAAGCAACAATTATTTCTGCTCCGTTCAACTTCATGCGATAATCTCCCTAAGCCTTCTTATAACTAGAAGACTATTACGTACAAAAACTAAGTTTTTGCTAACGATCTTTGAACACTGCCCCTGTGGCAGCACTAGTTACTTGTTTTGCATAACGTCCTAGATAGCCTGTGGTAATAGGAGGCTCAGGAGCCTTCCACCCGACCTTACGCTGCTCTAGTTCCTGCTCGTCAACCAATACGTTTAACATTCCTTTATCAATATCGATCTCAATGAGATCCCCCTCGCGCACAAAAGCTATGGGACCCCCCTCGGCAGCTTCAGGAGAAACATGCCCAATTGAAGCACCACGAGTGGCACCACTAAAACGCCCATCAGTAATTAAGGCGACATCTTTGTCTAAACCCATCCCCGCAATTGCTGAAGTCGGCCCAAGCATCTCGCGCATTCCCGGCCC
>JAQVOO010000204.1 GCA_028702575.1 Sphaerochaetaceae bacterium | reverse complement strand
GGGTCAATGAATCGGCAAAAGGGACTTCCATGTTTTCAATAGCGAGAATTACGCCGTAGGTAGAGGCTTCTGTAAGGGCACGTCCAATATTTTTATGAAATAAAGCTTTGCTTTGTTCAGTACTCACATCAGGATTATAGACATCGTAACCAGCTAACTGAACGACCCGTATGCCTAGGTTACTCGCTAAACGGATGGCTTTGCTGACCAAGCGCATACCAGTTTCTCGCTCCTCCAAGACCGGAGAACCGAGCGGATAGCGTCGCAAGCCACTTACACAGAGTGTGGCGACTCTAATGTTACAAAGGTGTTGGAGTTTAATAAAGTCGCGACAAGTTTCTAGATTCCAATCCAATCGTGCCAGGCGCGCATCGCTAACATCGATTGAGAGTTCTAAGAAGTCAAAACCCATGGTGTGGGCAGCTCTAAGCCTATCTTCCCATGTCATCGTCACTGGAAACGCTTTTTCATAGATGCCGATGCTGTAGTGCTCAAACAAGTTCATAGTCTTTTAGTCCTTCATAACGGTGCGCATCCGCTCTACAGTTTTATGATAATCCGCACTTTTAAATAAAGCTGAACCGACTGTATGCACATTTGTACCGGCTTGGGTAAAAAGCGCTATAGTCTCTAAGTTGATACCGCCGTCGGCTTGGATTAAAATATCTCTACCAGAAGCTTCAATCATTTCTTTTACTTTTTTAATACGTTCCATAGTGTGGGGAATATATCTTTGCCCGCCAAAACCTGGGCTCACCGATACAAGTAAGACATAGTCGATATAGTCTAAAACCCACTCCAGGCTACTAAGCGGTGTGGTAGGTCCCAGAGCTACTCCCGGGTGGACCTTGGCTTCACGGATTATCTGGACGAGGCGATAAAGATGGCGTGCCTCCTCATAATGGACTGAAATATGGGTCGCCCCACAGTCGGCAAACATGCCGATAAACCTTTCGGGATTTTCAATCATGAGGTGTACATCTAAAGGTAAATGAGTAGTGCGCTTGGCGGCGGCTACCGCCAAGGTGCCCATAGTGAGATTTTGTACAAAATGGCCGTCAGTGATATCAAAATGAATCCAATCGACTCCAGCATGCTCAACAGCTTTAATCTCTGCTCCAAGACGGGCAAAATCGGCAGAAAGAACTGAAGCGGCGATCAAGTGTTGCTTAGACATGCTGAAATCCTTTTGTAAGTACATATTTTTATTTATTTGCCAGTCACAATTGCTATGCTGGATTGGGCACCTAGCCTAGTTGCTCCGGCTCCAATCAACTCAATAGCTTTATCATAATTCCGTACTCCCCCACTAGCTTTAACGCCCATAGCCGGTCCAACGATCTCTTGCATTAACGCAATATCTTCAGCAGTTGCGGCCCCACCACCAAAACCAGTACAGGTTTTCACAAAATCTGCTCCAGCTGCTTTAGCTAGACGACACGCTGTAATCTTTTCTTCTTTGGTTAGCATGGCTGTTTCGATGATCACTTTTAAAATAACACCTTTTTTAGCTGCTTGGCGAACTGCTTTAATATCATCTTCGACATACTGCACATCGCCCATCTTTAAACGGCCAACAGCTAAGACCATGTCTATTTCACGAGCACCTTGAGCTATGGCGTCCTCTGCTTCAAAAGCTTTACTTTTACTAGACATAGCTCCCAAAGGAAAGCCCACTACAGAACAAACCTGTACTTTGGTTCCTTGCAAACGATTTGCAACATAGGCCACCCATGAAGAATTCACACACACCGATTTAAATGAATACTCAATGGCTTCGTCACATAGTTTATCAAAAGCTACTTTCACAGCATCGGCCTTCAACATAGTGTGGTCAATATATTTCGCTAAATCCTTTGGTTCTAGCATGGCGTTCTTTTCAATCTTATCCATTTTATTTCTCCTTTCGTGAATGCCTTAATGCACCTCACGCCCTCCGCTAATATTAAAAGCTTGTCCAGTACAATAGTCTCCGCTTACCGTGAGAAACTGGACCAATTCGACTACATCTTCGATTTTTGTTAAGCGTCCCAGAGGAATTTTAGCCGTAAATTTCTTCACCACCTCTGCTTTCGGTAAATTCATGTTTTTGGTGTACCCTACACTCACACTATCCCAGACTCCAGTTGCATCGGTGATGCCCGGACAGATACTGTTTATCTTGATATTTTTAGAGGCATATTCAAAAGCTAAAGCATGAGTTAAAGCAATGATAGCTCCTTTAGCCGCTGAATAAGGTGCCATAAGAGCTGAACCTGTTTTTCCTGATTTAGAGGAGAAGTTAATGATCCTCCCATCTCCTAAGGTTTCCATCGACTTGAGAGCAGCTTGTGTACAATAGATAGTACCGTAGACATTCACTTTGAAGATTCTCTCTAGGTGCACAAGCGTGTTTTCGCTAAAGGGTCTTTGATCGACGACTCCAGCATTATTTACTAAACAAAAGATGGGCCCCATTTCAGCAACAATAGTATCGAAACAGGCAAACACCTTCTCTTGGTCGGTAATGTCTAAGACATAGGCTTTTGCAATATACCCTTTAGCAACTAAGTTCTTTGCTGATTCAATAACGTTAGGATCAATATCAATGAGCACCACTTGAGCTCCTTGCTTGGCATAATTTTCAGCAATACCAAACCCGATGCTCTTAGCTGATCCCGTTACCACACAAACTTTTTTTTGTAATGAAAGCATGTTCCATATCCTCACTTTTAATTAAATTCTTTCTCACATCCTAAATAAGCATGCCGCCGGTACTATCTATGACAGTCCCCGTGATATTCCTAGCAAAATCAGAAGCTAAAAACGCTGCCAAATAGCCAATTTCGATCGGTTCAGCAAATCTTCCAACAGGAATACGAGTTAGATAGTCTTCCATGAGCCCATCTTTATTCCATTTATCTTCGTTTAAGGGGGTTCTAACCATGCCTGGTGCAATACCTACGACTCTAATTCCAAAGGGAGATATCTCGCGAGCTAGAGAACGAGTCATCATATTAACGCCTGCCTTTGCGGTTGTGTAATGGCCATGTCCTCCAGTATTAACCTGGAAGGCTGATTTCGAAGATATATTTATGATGGTTCCACCAATCTTGCGTTCTATCATCGAGTTCACTACCCGTTTACTCATCAAATAGGGGCCGTTTAAATTGATGTTGATCACCCGAATCCAGTTTTCGTCAGGCATATCTTTCATATCTTCAGTGGGCCAAATGCCTGCATTGTTGACCAAAATATCAATTTTGCCATAGGTGCTCAAAACTTGTTTTACCATGGCATCGTCATCAGCAGGTTTTGAAACATCTCCATAAACACCGGTACAATTGACTTTGTACTTAGCATTCAAGTAGTCGACAAACTCATCGACTTGGGGTTTATCTACAATGTAGTTCACGGCAATAGCAACACCTTCAGCCGCTAAGTATTCACTTATACCTGCGCCGATTCCGGTTGAACCTCCTGTAACCAATGCAACTTTACCTTTTAAATGCAACTCCATATTACCACCTTTATTTTGTTATAAACTTTGCTACATCTAATGTAACATTGGTTATAACTTATGTCAATTACAAATAATGAGAAAATAAGATCTTTTAATAAGTTAGTTGAACAAAGAATAACAGCTTCTGAA
>JAQVOO010000040.1 GCA_028702575.1 Sphaerochaetaceae bacterium | reverse complement strand
TACTATAAATATTACCGGCGCCCGGATTTGAACCGGGACAAGCTCGCGCTCAATAGATTTTGAGTCTATCGTGTCTACCAATTTCACCACGCCGGCAAGAACTTCAAAAGTTCTGGACGTTCAACACATTACACTATCGAGTTAAAAAACTCAATATCAGGTTTAGAAAATCTTTCATCCTATGCAACTACCTATTCGGAAGATATTTTGCAATATTATCTTTATGCTCGTCGTAGGTTTTAGCAAAATAAATTTGCCCTGTAGGATCATGTATATAATAGAAATAGTCGTGCACAGCAGGATGTAAGGCTGCCTCCAAAGCAGCAGAACTGGGACACCCTATCCCAGTGGGAGGTAACCCCTTTATTTTCCTAGTATTGTAGGGATTATTTGAATTAAGATCTTTAGTGGTTAAGGCCCTATGCCATGCATCAAGACCATAGCGGATAGTAGCATCGATCCCCAACGTCATATTAGCTTTTAAACGATTATATATTACACCAGCAATAGAGGGCATCTGGGCCACAGTGTTGGTCTCTCTTTGAATCATCGAAGCTATAATCACCATTTGGGCCACAGTTATATCTAAATCCTCAAGGTTGACCAAATGGGGTCTTATTGCCTCATGTAACGCATCCTGCATAGTTCGAGCTAAGGCATATACATCTTTAGTTAGTGGGTACGAACCACTGAGAAACCACCCTTCATCAAAAGGTAATCCTCGTTCTTCGGCCACTTGTTTTGCAGCTTGTTTAAAATCACCTGTTTGTATGAAATTCCTGGTAGCTAACATGTGATCAATTTCATCAATAGTATATCCATCGTAGATAATGATGGTCTGCGCTGTGGCTGAAGGACTAGATACCAAGATTTCTCCAATCTCTGCGTGGGAAAGATTGGGTTCAAACGTATGAGTACCCGGTTGCAATTTTGTCGCAATCTCGCCATTTTTTGAATAGCGTTCAAAATCTTTAGCATTAGCAACAACACCCTCTTCTTCAAGTAACTTTGAAATTTGGCGAGCTGTCATACCTGGCTCAACGGTTATAGATGTAGTAGTTTGTTGTTTAACCACTGGAAAAACTCTAAATCCTGTTATTTGCCATGCCAGAAGTAACCCAATAATTACAGCTACTATTACTACCGCTATAATCAATGCTGGCAAAGATATTTGGACTGTTACCTTTGCCTTTTTCTTTTTTTTGGACTTTTTTTTCCGAGTTACTCCCTTACCGCTCTTTTTCTTAACACCGGAAGGCTTACGAGTAGAAACCTTAGTTTTACTCTTTGATTTGGGCGTCACCTTCTTTGGCGGACTCTTTGTTGAGGAAGCTTTAGTCACACGCGTCTTTGGCTGTTCTGCTTTCCTCTGCTCAACAATATTTTTGGCATCTGAACGTGAAGGGGGTTTGGCATCAAACCCAGCAGCCTTAGGAGTACCCTTTTTCAGATTCTCGCCTTGTGGTTTTTCATCGGCCATCTTACCTACTCCTCCCGCTCTAAGCTGGAGGCCAAACTCTTCTTTAACTCTCCGATTTTCTCTCGATTTATACCAATTGATTTTTGGATATCATCGATTTGACGATTGTATTGATCTATCATTTGCCGTAAATGGACAATACGCTCCTCATCTTGCTCAATTAAAAAGATGAGCTCTCCAATAGCCTCTTCCATTTTCAATTCAACAATCCGCTTTTCCAACTGCAACCGGATCCTTTCGTGCCGCCTAATTTGATCATAACAACGTAACGTCTCGGCTGTAACTTCTACCGACTTCCAAGGATTTTGTTGAACCCTAATTGTTGCTGCATAGGCAACAGCTAATTTAGAGACTAGGGCATCTTGTTCTTTTCTAACACCTTGTAGCTCAATCACCTTACGTTCGACAGAACCGGCCACCCCAACCGCTTCTAATTTATGTTTATCTGTTGAAATACGATTTACTAAAAGAGAAATCTCCTCTTTCCAAACTGCTATTTTACGCGTTATGTCATGGTACTCTTGATCTAATTTTACGGCAGAAGGACTGGCAAGATGTCGAATACACACCTCTTGAGCTATAGTCTGTCCTGTATCTACATAAAAACTTTCATGCCCTCGGGCATACCGTTCAAGTTTTTTTGAAACAATAATTTCCTGCATCTTTAGAGGCAACTTAAAAATTGAAAAAGATTCTCGTGAACGACGACTTACCAAATCTCTCTCGGCTTTGAGAGTCGCAACCTTATCTTGCCGCTCATCTATTTTTGGTAACACTTGGCGAATAGTGTCAGAGAGGACTCCTGAAGAGGCCTCTTCCCAGGCAATCACCCCAATTCTGGCATATACTACTTTTAACAGTTGTTCATGTTGGTTCACCAATTTTCTCAACTGATTGATACGTACATTAGCATCCAACAAACTCTGCCCCAATTGCTGAAGATGCAATATACGAGCATCAAGATCATCAAGAATTGATTTTTCTGTAGCTAATTTTTTATAAGCAGGCGCAGAATCTCCCGAAACTACAGGCTGCCTTAATTGGAGCACATGGAGACCTAACTCCGCAGAGAGCACCTCCATATCATGGTCAACAACTGCTATTTGTCGCTCAACTACTTCAATTTGGCTACGTTGTCGCCCCATGTATGCTCCTTCAAAGTACTGTCGAACTATTGTACCATATCGACACTTCCTTGACAAAGCAAGCTTCACTCTATATTCTGAGAAGCAGAAGATGGAAAGAGCATCGCATGAATGAATTCTCCGTGGAGGTGGAATGACTGATCAAGCTATCCCCTCCCTGCTTAAAAGTAAGCTACAAGAACTGGAATCGAACGGTACCCATCCCCCTTTCTTTATCGAAGTGGGCCCTAATGTTGTCTCTATTGCAATGGAGCGTTCACGGCTCCTCACACTGCAATCTAAAAAAACTACAACACCACAAAAAACAGCCCTAGCAAATAGGCCCTCTGTTTTGTTACTCTTGTCGCAGGAACAACTAGAGAAATGGATGGAAAACTCTAATAACAGTGCCTGCCAAGCTTTCACCTGTTTGCCCGAAACCCAATCGCCTCGTGCTGACCTCTCCTCACTACATGATGAGTCAAAGGTCTTGGTAACAACGCCGCAACGTGCTATCGACCACATCCGCCGTGACAATATTTTCTTGTCGGAGACAAAGTCGGTTATCCTTGCCTATAGCTTTAACCAAGGTCCTGAAGAAACCCTCGAACAACTTTTAGTGCGAGAATGTGCATTTTTGGATGATTGCCGCTTTATTTTTACAAAATTACAACCGAATGTAAAAATCGAATTCTTCATTAGCAACTTTTCCCATCTGACTAGAACCCCACAAGAGCTCGTCGAACAACCTTTAGTCGTGTTGCAATCCGAATGGGAGCGCTCATTGCTACACCTAGAATGTTATGCTAGCTCTAACCTCGCAACGAACCACATTGTAGATACTTTGTATGCACTACAACAAGAACAGTATCACATTATCTACAAAGCTGGAGTACAGTGGGAAACCCTTGTACAACAGTTGCGCACATTAAATCCCCCTATTTCATACATAGGAATTAGTTTAGATCGTTTTTCGTCGATGCCAGAACCAAAACCCGGTACACTTGGTACGCTCATCGCAATCGGTTTAAACAGCGGGGATATCATTTCCTTGATACGACAATTACATGAATGGGACCATCTTATTCCCCGCATTGTCTGTATCAATACACCCCAAGAGGTGCAAGAGATCATTACATCAAAGGAGACTCTACTCATGAACAATGAAATTAAATCAATCCCAGAAACAAAGGAAGTTATCGCTGGAAAAATACAAATGCTTATTGCGAAACTTACGATTGATTCCAATCCAGAAGAACTTGAAAGCCTACGAAAAATTATTAAAAAGAATGTTCCTCTGCTTCGCAGAGGATATTTTGCAGCCTATTTACTAAGAGAATTACTAGGATCAGAAAAACAAGGGACAAGCAAAAGTCGAAATGGACAACCCTCTAAAAGAACACCTGTTGAAGCTAGTACCGAAAAACCTTCACGGGCGAAAAGGCAACCGGCAAAACCAAGGTCTACTCCTCCCCCAATACCGGAAGGGGCGCGAACTCTATACTTAAATATTGGTAAAATGCGCAGACTCTACGCTAAAGAACTATCGCAAATATTCCAAGATCAGCTTGGAATAAAAAAAGAAGAACTTTACTCAATTCGAGTCCACGATAAATATTCATTTATCACCTTACCGGAAGCTTACGCTGAAAAGGCTATCGAAAAAATGAACGGCCTAGATATTCGCGGACGAACCGCTACAATTAGTTATTCAAATAAGGAATAAGCATGGTTGTTGAGACGCTCACTCTGGGCCCCTACCAAACCAATTGTTACCTTCTGCACGACCATAATTCTGTTTGGGTCATTGACCCAGCTTTTGCAGGAGGAACTATACTCCAACGTATTCAGGCTAAAAAATTGCACGTAGAAGCGGTGATCCTCACCCACTCCCACTGGGATCACCTCATGGGACTCCCTGAATTGGTCGCTGCCCATCCAGAAGTAGCCATCTATGTTCACCCCCACGAAGCTCAATTTTTAGGTAAAGAAGGAGGTCGCCGGTTACGCAAACTGGCGATTTCCATTGACCCTTCGCAAGCTAGATTTCCCCTATCATTTTGGGAATCACTCCCAGAGCCAACCCACTTTTTGCAAGAAGGAGAGACCATATCAGGTTGTTCCTTACAAGTTTTACACACACCAGGTCACACCGCTGGTTCCGTCTCTTTATATCTCTTTGGTGATGATATACTTTTTTCAGGAGATACGTTGTTTGCCGGCTCAATAGGGAGAACTGATTTACCAAATAGTGATCCTCAAGCAATAATACCAGGTATTAAAACCAAACTACTCACATTGCCAAAGAAAACTATAGTTTATCCTGGACATGGCCCAGCCACAACTATTGAAAAAGAGATGTCGAATCCTTGGTTAGTATAATAACCAAGGATACTCGCTCAATTAATACAATTACCAAGCTCGGCGCCGAAGACCCTCTTCTCCGCTTTTACATGTAACACACAACACTGCAGAAGGAATGGCTCGTAAACGTTCTTCAGGTATCTTAGCTCCACACTGAACACAGACTCCGTACCGTCCATTTTTAAGGCGTGTTAAGGCCGCTTCAACTCCCTGTAAGCGCCTAGCTGCATGCTGATTAAGAGCTTCCATCTTTTTGCTTGCAATATCATCAGCAGCGATATCGCCCAAATCTTTGATTCCCATAGCATTAACCATTCCGCGAAAATCATCATCTTCAGAAGCAATACTTTCTAGAATCTCCCTGCGCTGCTCCCGTAAGAGCTGTTCCATTTCAGCATAAAAATCTTCACTCATACTCTACCTCGCAAACCTACTTCAAACAGTATCAATAAAGATGGATGCCTTTTGGCGATACGTCAAGTAAAATCTTTCAAATTACGTGCGGTTTTCTAAAAATTGATCAATAATATGTTCAAATTCAGCATATCCCTCTGCAGACGGTAGATCTGGCTCTTCTGTAATAATCCTTTGCGGAGCCCTAAATAATGCTCCGCTATCGGCAGTTTTTATCATGGAAAGGTCATTGTAAGAATCACCACCAGCAAATACTGTAAATCCAATACCCTGCAAAGCTTCAACTGCTTTTCTCTTCCCATCTTGTTGACGTAACGTGTAGTCAATTATCATATCGTTGGTATCGACTACTAAACTATTACAAAAGATGGAGGGCCACCCTAATTTTTCCATTAAAGGTTTAGCAAATTCTGTAAAAGTATCACTTAGTATAATTACTTGGGTTTTGTGGCGGAGAGAATTCAAAAAATCTAAAGCTCCTTCCAAGGGAGAAAGAGCTCCTATAACACGCTGAATATCTTTCAGGGTTAACTTATGTTCTTTAAGAATTGCCAGTCGCCTTTTCATGAGTACATCATAATCGGGAACATCGCGTGTTGTTAAACGGAGCTCTTCTATCCCAGTTTTCTCAGCAAAACTAATCCAAATTTCCGGAACTAAAACTCCCTCAAGGTCCAAACAAACAATTCGCATATCACACTCTCTCAAATTTATGGCTTTTTGCAGCTTTGAATAAAGCTATCATTACTTTTGTTTGAGCCAAAGTATGCTCTAACGAGCCAGCAAAAGGAGTTCCTCCTTGACTAGCTAACGCAAAATTTTCACATTCTGATTGATATTGGTCACTGGCTTCAAAACTATATGTCTTAACCGTATCTGCTTGTTCACCAGAAAAAACTTCAAAAATTATTTGTGCTTTAGGATTGCTAAAATATGCACGATTTACCTCTATTCGATGGCTTTGAGTATAAAAAGTCATCGACGCATCAAACGCATGGCTCATGCCACAGGCAAAACTCATTTGCCCACCGGAAGGGAATCTTAAAATACCAGTGGTATGGTGATCAACTTTGAAATCAGGGTGCTCAGCCATAACACAAGAAACCTCTATTGGCTCTTCACCAAACATCCAGCGACCAACAGCAATGGGATACACACCAATATCCCAAAGAGCACCACCACCATGCTCATAGGCGTTACGGACATCGTGGGGATCATTATTGTAGAGATAAAAATTCCCATGGGCGCCACTCAAAGTTCCAATTTTATTACTGGCGAGTAACTTCTTCAGCGACTGAAGTCGCCCCTGGTGTAACATAGCATAGGCTTCTCCGATGAGCTTCCCACTCGTATTACGCAGTTCTATTAATTGCTTTACATCCTCGACATTTAACGAGAGTGGCTTTTCACACAAGACATGTTTTCCAGCTTCTACAGCCTTACGGGTCCACTCTACATGCAAATGATTCGGTAACGGATTATAAATTATATCTATCGATGGATCGGCTAAGAGCTCTTCATAAGAACCATAGGCGACGGGAATTTTATTTTCTTTAGCAAAAACGGAAGCTTTCTTTCCATCACGCGAAGCGACAGCCACTAATTCACACTGCTCACTAGCATGTAGTGAGGGAATTAATTGCCTTTGTGCAATACCTGCGGTACCCAAAATACCCCAACGACTTTTTTTCATAGTGATTCCTCCTCTACGATTTGCTCAATAGTGCCCTGATTGCCCTAGAATAACAAGGGGGTTAAGATTGCCCCTACGACCAACATCGCAGTCTCACTTAACTCTACCGTAGCTCCAAGGATATCACCAGTAACACCTCCAACTTGCTTACGGGCATGCCAAGCAATCGCCAAAGTCACTACAACACCAACTCCAGCCATTGCTGCTACGGTGACAAGGGGAGCAAAGAAAAAAGCTCCAACAACCCATCCAAGAGCTACTAGAACATGGCGTAGACGCCCTTCGATAACTGAGCGACCTGCGGTTCCTCCTTCTTTACGAGCATACGGATTACATACTGCTTGAGCCACGACCAAAAATCGTGAGAACAAAGGAACGTACACCAGAGTAATAAGTCCGCCACGCTCAACTAGGAGAGCCACTGCCGCCACTTTTAGAAAAAGAGTAATTATTAACGCAATAACCCCAAAGGCACCTACATGAGAATCTTTCATAATTTCCAGTTTGCGTTCTTTGGTCCAACCACCACCAAAGCCATCAACCATGTCGCAAAGGCCATCTAAATGAAACGCTCGCGTGAAATAAGCGAGTAAGCCAATGATGAGAGCTCCACTTAATAACGGAGCGCCTAGAGGTTGGCACAAGAGGGCCACTGTATAGAGGAGACCCCCCAAAAAAGCACCAATGGGAACAAACCAATAGAAGGTCGTAGCAGGGCTTTCACTCTCTTGGCCTGGGAAGGGGAAAATTGTCAAAGTTCGCACCGCACTGGCTAAACCACATCCTTTCATGAAGGTAACTCTCCTTTAATGCAAACTGGAATACCAGCTACCATCCAAATTACCGTGTCCGCTAGGGCAGCTAAGGCTTGGTTCAACCAGCCGGCATGGTCTCGGAAATGCCGACTTAATTCGGTGGCAGGAACTATTCCTTGGCCAACTTCATTAGTCACAATAACTACTTGTTTATTATTTTTTTGTAAAACTTTTAATAAAGAATCGACCTCTTCATACCTATCACGGAGCCCCTGATAATGCAGAAGATTGCCCATCCAAACTGTCATACAATCCACGAGAGCTACCGTCACAGAATCGTCTAGAGAATCCAAAGCTAGTGCTACATCTCTAGGTTCTTCTATCGTATAAGCAAAATAATCTTTCCTTGCCTCTTTGTGGCGGGCAATCCTGCTTTGCATTTCAGCATCAAAAGGTTCGGCAGTTGCTATATAAACCCGCCGCCCTTCGATTTGTTTCACTAACGCCTCAGCATAACTACTCTTGCCACTGCGCACTCCACCAATAACAAGTGTTACTTTAGATTTGGGCATGGGCATTGACTCCTTGGGTTTTTAATAGTTCTACAGAATCGGTGACTTGCGCACCGCTAAAGCTATTCATACCGAGATATAAATCCATTGCTTGACGAATTACCAACCATCCTAATGCAGCTCCAGAACCTTCTCCCAAACGCATAGAAAGGGAAAGAAGAGGAGTTGCACCAAGATGATCGAGCAAAGCTGCATGACCACTTTCTCCCGATTTATGACAAAAGATCATAAAATCTTGAACTGCGGGGGCAACTAAAATTGCAACAAGAGCGGCTACAGTGGTAATAAACCCATCGACTAAGATTACCTGCTTGAGATGGGCAGCTTCGAGCATCCCTCCGGCAATCGCAGCAATTTCAAAACCACCAAAGGTACGTAACGCCTCTAATGGATCTTGGATTTTGCCATGGAATTTTAGAGCCCGGGCCAAAACTGCCCGTTTATGAATAAGCCCTTGCTCGCTCAACCCAGCCCCTTTGCCGGTGCAACGATCTAGATCATATCCGGTCAAACTAGCCATCAAAGCCGACGCACTAGAAGTATTGCCGACCCCCATCTCGCCAAAAGCAACCACCATGTACCCATCACGATAACTCTTTCTTACTACATCCTGCCCCGCCTTTAAAGCTTTATAGCACTGCTCCTGGGTCATGGCTGCCTGGTGGGCAAAATTCTGGGTACCCCTAGCTATTTTTTGGGAAATGATGCCAAGACTAGCATCAAAATCATGAGCTACCCCCATATCTATAACCTGTAAATCGATCCCATTTTGGGCACACATCAACCCAATGGCACCCCCGCCACGGGCAAAGTTCTCACATTGCTGCCAAGTGATCTCCCGAGGACTCGAGGTTACCCCCTCTGCAACAATCCCATGGTCAGAGGCAAACAAGAAAAGACATGGAGTTCCTAATTGCGGAGCAAGCGATTCACGCATAGAGACGATATCAACGGCTAGGTGTTCAAGCCGTCCTAACGAGAGTTGTGGTTTTACCTTCCCATCCCATATCGCCCAAGCTTGTTGTACCAACGCTGTTGAGCGGGGAGTAATTACGGGAACTTCATAGCTAATTTTCATGACAACAGTGTATCGATGCTTCCTTAAACTGTCCACTATAACCGAGAAGGCCGCTGTAAACGGCCTTCTCTATCTTTAAAGAACTTAGTTATTACTTATTTGGATATAATTTAGGATATGAATTCTTTATTCCCCGTTGAACCCATAAGTTAGGAATAACCAACCAGTTGTTATCGACAGTTGGCACTATTTCACCTTTGGTTTCAAAAGCTTCCATAAGATAATAGCGTAAGTCTTTATCGGTCGAGGAGAGGATCCGCTTTAAAGTCTCATCTCCGCTAATCCCTGCCGCAGCTAAATGACCACCACCACCTTGGGCACGATACGAATTAATGGCAACTTTGTAGACTTTATCTAAAAGGAAAGGTTCTCCAGAGCTCATCGCTTTAATGGTAACACGCTGCCCTGCCGGCTTAGTGATATCAACCACATAATTTATCCCGGCAAAACTATCATAATTATAATAGCGGGTGGCTGTATCATAGGTATTATAACGGGTATTGAAAATGAGTTTTCCCTCTGCATCTCGCTTGAAATTAATAAGATCATCATCTAATGACTTCATCTGGTTAAACCAGTTTGCATAAGAATATTCAAGGAAAGCCTTGAGTTCCTGACCAGTCATCTCCATGGAAAATAATAAATTCTCATAGGGATATAGACTGAACATATCACGGACGTAGACCGGTCCCTTCTTTATAGTTGCATCGAGTGAAAGTGGAGCAGATATCGAGATATCGGCACCAGTTTTCTCTAATTGTATCGCATGAATCAAGTCAACAAACTTTGAATCGCCAAAGATAGAATCACGTGATGAGATCGTCTCGCTAATCGTTCCGACTTGTCGGGAGACCCAACCTTTCACCTCATCTTTCTGCCCTTGGTATTTTTTCAGTAGTTCTCCATCCGCTTCATACGTATTCATCATAACCGTCTCTCCGGAAACAGTTTGTTTTGTATAGCTCTTGGAGACCTCATCGTAGGTAAACGTGGCTGTGGCTACAGCAACTGAACGACCTGCATTCAGCGCACCAACAATTACCACCTCTTTCCCTGAAGGGCTTTGTACCACCATGTTGGTATCTTGATGATCATGCCCAGAGAAAATTACATCAAAACCTTCAACTTGCTGAGCTACTAACTTACTCGCATTCTCATTATATTTCTCATCGGCAGTACCACTATAGGTCTCATCGACTCCCGCATGAAACAACCCAACTATCAGATGAGGTTTTTCACGCTCTTGAATTATGGGGACCCATTTGGCAGCAGTTTCAATCATATCCTCAAAGCGAACACCCTCATACAGATTTTGGGGCAACCATTTGGGAATATAAGGGGTAGTCAATCCGAGCACGGCAATCCGAATCCCATCTCGTTCAATAATTGCATAGGGATCAATAACAGGCTCTCCCGTTGCAATCGAGACTGCATTCGCTGCTACATAGGGATAATTAGCTTCATCCAACACTCGCAAATAGACCTCAGGCCCAGCCTCTATATCATGATTGCCAACTGAAGAGGCATCGTAGTGCATCTCGTTCATGATTGCAGGAACGATATGGGGGGCCTCTGTTTGGACAAAATTATAATAATAGACAATGGGTTGTCCCTGGAGCACATCACCGTTATCGAGTAACACAACTGCTTGATCTTTGGCCCGTTCTTGCTTTACGTACGACGCAACTTGAAGCTGGCTCGTTTCTGCCTCTATATTACGTATAAAGTCAAACGGAAATATACTGCCATGAATATCACTAGTACTAATGAGTTTAACGACTTTCGTCTCAGGTACAACCGCGACAGGTTCAACAACTGCTACTGGAGGAACTACCTCAGGCTCAACAACAACTTCAAGCGGCTTAACCTCCTCTACTACTGGTGTAATGGGTTTAACCGCTTTAGTGGAAGTACAACCAACCAACACCAAGGCTAAAACAGTAAACGTCGCCACCATGAGAATTAATAATCTTTTTTTCACGGAATTCCTCCTCGCCTGTATAGGCAATGCTTCTATAGTAGCATAATTTAATCTTTTCTTAATATACATTCACACACCGATAACTTCCGAAAAGCCCTCCCTTATGATAAGCTTCTCTTATGCATAAAGCAATTGATTATTTTCTGGTTTGCGCTATCGGCAGCATGGTTTCATTCATGGTCGTATTCAATACTCGCCTTGGTGAAGTTTCAACCATGGCTGTTTCTTTTCTCCTTAATCACGCCATAGGAATTATAATAATCACCCTTATCTTGCTAATTCTCCGTATTAAACGAGGCAAACCAGCCCAACGCCAAAAAGCACCTTGGTATTTTTGGTTTGGCGGAGCTTTTGGATTTATCATCCTCAATGCAAACTTCATCACTATTACCACTATTGGTGCCTCACTCACGATGGCAACAGCAGTTTTCGGACAATCACTCGGCTCTCTCCTCTTCGATCTAACCGGCTTCATGGGTCGCAAGACCTACCCTATTAGCAACCGAAAAGTTTTTACCCTGACGATCAGTTTCATTGGTATTGTTGTCATGGCCACACAAGGCGGAACGTTCGCAATCCCCTACGTGATTATTGGAATTCTTACTGGTATTATTACCATGATCCAAATGGTCTATAACTCTCGCTTTGCGGCCTATAAAGGGGTCTTCTATAGTGCTCGGCACAATGTGATTAGCGGCTTTCTCATTGCCGCTATTATCTATGCCTTGACCGCTGCTAAAACCACTGTCCAAGCCCTCTCAGAACTCAATAATGTGCCAATCTCTTTAATTCTAGGAGGTGGACTACTAGCTGTGTTAGTCGTCTCTGGTTCTAACTATGTCATCCCCAAGTTGCCTGCAATTTATTCGGCACTCCTCTTGAGTGCCGTACAAATCATTACCAGCATCATCATCGATTACTATCTGTATAGTCTATTTAGTACCCGGTTATTATTGGGAGCCCTTATTATTTTGCTAGGCATGGGAGGTAATGTCTGGGTCGACTGGAAAGAAAAAAACGCTAGCCTCATTGACTCACGTCGCTGAAGATATTCCAAGCAATTGAGAAAGATCTAGCATTACATGAGGGACAAGGATCACAATTCAATCTTTTATTAATGTGCATCTAGAGACCGAACAACTTTCGAAAAGACCACTCTTATGCTAAGCTTCCCGCATGCACAAAGCAATTGATTATTTCCTGGCTTGCGTTATCGGTATCATGGTTTCATTCATGGTCGTATTCAATACTCGCCTTGGTGAAGTTTCAACCATAGCAGTCTCCTTTTTCTTTAGTCACAGTATTGGGGTGGTTGCAATTACCTTAATCTTGATAGCGCTCCGTATTCAACGTGGCAAACCAGCCCAACGCCAAAAAGCACCTTGGTATTTTTGGTTTGGCGGAGCTTTTGGATTTATTATTCTCAATGCAAGTTTCATCACTATGACCAATATTGGAGCCTCCTTAGCAATAGCTACAGCAGTTTTCGGACAAGCCCTCGGTTCTCTCTTCTTCGATCTAACCGGCTTCATGGGACGAAAAACCTATCCAATAAGCATCCGAAAAGCTTTTACCTTGGCTCTTAGTTTTGTAGGTATTATCGTCATGGCTACCCAAGGAGGAACGTTTGCTATCCCGTATGTCATTCTTGGCATGTTAACCGGTATTATCTCCATGGCTCAAATGGTCTATAACTCTCGCTTTGCTGATTATAAAGGGGTCTTTTATAGTGCTCGACACAACGCACTTAGTGGCTTCATCATTGGCGCTATTATCTATGGCCTCACTGTCGCCAAACCGACCATCCTAGCCTTCTCACAAATCAGAGAGGTTCCATTATTCTTGATTTTGGGAGGTGGTTTACTAGCCGTGTTAGTCATCTCGGGCACCAACTATGTCATCCCAAAACTACCAGCGATTTACTCAGCACTCATATTAAGCACTACCCAAATAATCACCAGCATTATTATTGATTATTATTTGTACGAGATATTCAGCTCCCGATTATTATGGGGTGCTCTTATTACCTTACTCGGGATGGCTGGTAATATTTTGGTTGACTGGAAAGAAAAAAATACTGTCACAGCAAAATCAGCCTCCTGAAGGTATTCGATAGCGAGGAGCAGATTCAGATACCTGTTCAATAAAACCTTCCGTTTTAAGGGCTTCTACACATAACTGAATGCGTTCAGGGGCAAATGGAAGTTGCTGACAGAGACTCTTGAAATCTTGTGGTCCCTGTTCAGTAAACACCAAGAGTAACATGCCCCGAATTTGGCGGTTAGAATCTTCAAATTTAGCTTGGCGCGCATAATGGGCACTACGTCGATTTGGATTGGTTACCTGCTTTTTTAACCATACCCCATAATCCATCAACCCATAATACCAATGTTTATAATCACACTGCAGATCCAAAAGTCCATCCAATTCGTGAAGCAATTGTCGATCCCTGACCTTTTCCTCGCCCAAATGGAATTGATAGATTAACACGCGCCGAATATTGGTCTCGAGGTACAGCGACCGCTTTTGAAAAGAAAAGGCCATAATGGCTGCCCCTGTAGCCGGACCAATCATGGGAAGCTCAAGTAACTTGTCATAATCACTAGGGAGGGTCCACCCATAATGCTCACTCTCTTGGGCGATAGTGCGAAGAGCAATCGCCCGCCGGTTATAACCCAAGCCTTTCCAGGCAGAGAGCACTTCCAATAACGTAGCTTTGGCTAAAGAACTAAAATCAGGCCATGTATCTAAGAACAATTGGTATTTTGGTAACACCCGCTCTGTTTGAGTTTGTTGGAGCATAAGCTCTGAAAGAAGAATTCGGTAGGGATCCACGGTATCGCGCCAAGGAAAAGATCTACCATGTTCCCGATAGAACAACCAGATGTAATCTGAGAACTGTTTAAGCGCATCTTGAGCCGAAGAGGGATTAAGTTCACTTAACGTAACTGGTTCGAGCAGAGTGGGTCTCCCCTCCTCATACATCCCCTTGCTCCTGAGGCAAATTAATGGTTTTGTCGTGTGATTTTGATTGATTTCTAGCAGATCTTTTCTTTTCCCGTTCAGCACGTCGCTTAGCACGTTCACGTGCTTTACGTTTTTCTTCTTCAATAATTTTCCGATACGATCTGCCACTGCCAATCATGACCGCAATCGGTTTTAAAGATTTAACATTAGCACAAACAATCTGGACGATACTGGTAATCGGAACAGCTAAAAACATCCCAG
>JAQVOO010000203.1 GCA_028702575.1 Sphaerochaetaceae bacterium | reverse complement strand
TGCTGCTAACTGCATGTTTTCTGCTTGCAATTTAGCTTTTAACTTATTATCATTCATGCAGTTAATATAGCATAAATAGAGACTTGAGTCTACGATTTAAAGGTTTTTTAGAGCAAATATATACTAAATTTACACCTATTTTACATCAAATAATGGCCTCGTAATACTGGTATTCTTCTAAAGACATCCTCCCCCTGAAGGAGCCTTTTTATATCCTCATAGGTGACCTTTTTCGCTTCATGTGCATTTTTGGGCCACGCATAGGTTCCTTTCTGGAGTCGCTTTTGGTAGAGAACAAATCCGTTCTTATCCCAAAAGAGAATCTTTAAGAGCTTATGCCCTGATCCACAAAATAAAAACATCGTATTACTAAAGACATCGAGATGTAATTCATGCTGAACAATAGCTGCTAAAGTGTAAGCTCCTTTTCGCATGTCTGTTTTGCCACAGCACACAAAAAATTCATAGTGATCAAGTGGGAAGATCATACGAGACCACACTTTTTTAATGCAACCAAGGTTGCTTCAACTGAGTCCTGATTGTAGCCTTCATTAAACACAAAAGATAAGGAGCCACATCTCATCTCTACTAATAAGGGAGCATGGGAGTTTACTCTAGTTGCTTTTTGAACCTTGGGAATGTGAACTAAAGTAGTTTTGGATGAGCTCGTATCTATTTTTTTTCGCTGCACCCAGCAGTACAAAGTCCCTTTAGGGATCCCTTTCTCTTCTGCAAAAGAACTTATACTTTTACCCATGCCCACCCATTCTCTACATTCAGCAATTAACTGACTTCTCATTTCTTTACTATATTGCTTATTCATTGTAAGCCTCCTGGAAAGAAGCTTATGAGATTTGAAGAGAATCAGATATGGGCTACGAAAATACGCTTACTTTTTACTTGCATGGTATAGGATTTGAATCCGCAAACAGCTGTTCGTGCACATGCTCAAAATGATCAATCTCCTCTTGAGATAGTTCCCTAAATTCATTCTCTCTTGATCGCTTTGATAATTTCCCCTCATTTTGTGAAAGAAAACTGTAGAGCAAGAACACGGTTCTATCAGGCATCTCTATTTGTTTTTGTACAGAATTTCGAAATTGATCATACTTCATAAGGAATTGTGCCTCTTCAGGGAGGTCATGCTCAATGGTTTCCTTGACACAATGGTATAGGAATTGAACACAAGGGGTAGCGTCAAAATATCGATAGTAATCGACTGTTTGGTTCAATACACGTACATTGTGATCTTCTGTGGGTTCCCACTTGATAAAAGGGAGAATGCCTTGTGAATAGTCTCGCAGTACTGAGCCATATTCGTCTATACGCTGTAACATTGCACTGGATATGGGAAATATCAATCCTGGAGGGTTGTATCCATGTTCAGCCAAGATATGGTGAATAAGATACCGATGGATTCGTCCATTTCCATCAGAAAATGGATGAATATGTACAAACCCAAAGGCTATAGTAGCCGCAGCGGAGACCGGATCAATTTCATGTTTTATTCTTTTATTATATGCCATCAAGCCGGTAATCAAAGAATCAATATCTTCACTTTTTGCACTGATATGCTCTACGATAGGCATCCCTGTGTTTCTTTCATGCTCACCTATGAACCCTCCTGCGTCCCTAAACCCAATCTTTACGAACCGACTATTGCCTATCACTATATGCTGGAGCCGAATAAGTTCATCCTTGCTTAGGGGGGCTTTCCCTGCTTCTTGTATCGCATTGCCCCATCGCACTATTCGATCATGGGAAGGCGTTTCATTTTCTATGGTAAAACTTGCTTGAGAATCTTTGAGTAACAGGAATGCTGCTGCGCGGGTTACCACATCTTTAGGGATTTCTGAAGATACTTGAAGAGCTCTCTTTTTAAGGTTCATTGAAAGATACGCACGTATCTCTTCTGTCACCGTTACCAGGGGACAAAACGCTGGTGTTCCTGGAAGATTGTTTACCACTCGATGTCTTCGAGAGTTCTCTCCTTTCACTGCCAATTGTTGCAGGGGGTTGAGTACATGCACATAATTCCCCATTTTCACATCAGGGAGGTCGAGAAGTGTTCCCATCAGCCACTCATAGAGAAACCAGATTCGTCTAGCGTATGATCCTGTTATAGTCTCTTGTATTATCGTCACTATTGAATTTTTATCAATTACTTCAAATAATTTCTTCAACACACACAGATCAACTCCCTCATATTTTATAGCAAATTCAAGATGACCTCTGAGAGAATTTTCTGGCTGATGTCTGGGAGTAAGAAGATGCCAATTTTTCTTTTCTATAATTTTATGCTTCAAGCCAATAGCCATTTTTGTGTAGGGAAAGGGTGCAGGAAGGTGAAATGCATCGATGAGGGCTATATATCCTGCCGGTTTTGCCTCCTCGGGAAGTGAAAATCCGTGAAATACTGTTACTGGCCCTGAAAAATTAATATTCATACTACTCCTTATGAATTATTATTATAATATTGTATTTTTAGTTATTTGTATATATTTTTCATGAAAATTAGTTAGAATATCTGATAATACGTTCAGTTCGCAGGTGAAATAACTTCATATATCTGTGCCAGTAGAGATTGCTGTGCCTTCATAGAGACGGAGGTCAGAATATTTTTTACTAAAGATATGCTCTTAGGACAATGCTTGATTCTCCTGCATTGCCTACAAAGATTATCACTGAATATGAGATAGTTACATACCTGTATACTGAATATTTCTCTCGTCTTTATCAGTTCATAGGCAAACAAGCTGGCTAATTTGGTGACTCTCAGGGTATTTTTTCTTTGAGTTCCTTTCTTTTTCTCCTAAAACACATTCCCCTCCAACATAGAGAAATACCCCTCCTCACTGAACACCAGATGGTCCAACACCTTGATGCCTATGATGTCCCCTGCTTGGCGGAGTCTCCTGGTAACATCCCTGTCCTCAATGCTTGGTTCTAGTTTACCACTAGGGTGGTTGTGGGCTACTAAGATGGCTGTGGCCCTCTGTCTTACAGCCTCAACAAAAACCTCCATCTTGCCGTGGATAATGGTACAATAAGTATTTCTATATTAAAGAAATATCTAGGTTACACCATTAGTTTTTATGCCTGTGTCCAGACAAGTTCGCAATTTCGTGTTGAATAAGTCATGAGAAGCCACATGCATTATGCAACCTCTTCCAATTTCATTCTCTGTTCAGTCAACGACTGGACACTCACATATGCTCTTCCCGATTGCCACTCATCCTCATACTCGATTAGGTAGGTGGTGATCAATCGGATGTATGAATCTTTGTTTGGAAAGATACCGACTACCTTCGAACGTCTACGGATCTCTCGGTTCAATCGTTCCAGGGTGTTGGTGGAGGATATCTTGCGATGGTCGATCTGATCGAAGCGATAGAATTGCAGAGAATCCTCCAAGCCCTCTTCCAGACAACGGATTGCTTCAGGAAATTGTTTTTCATAGGATTTCATGAATGACTGGGCATAGGCGCGAGCTTGCTTTTCATCGGGTTGCAACCAGATGTGCTTGAGCTGCTTGGCAAAGCTGTCCTTATGACGATGTCCCACATATGCAAGAATATTGCGCATGAAATGAACTTTGCATCGTTGCCATGATGTTCCTATGAACTCTTTGGTGATAGCAGCTTGTAGGCCCTTATGGGCATCACTGATACACAAC
>JAQVOO010000039.1 GCA_028702575.1 Sphaerochaetaceae bacterium | reverse complement strand
AAGTCTTTACAAAATTTAGAGTGCAGTCTATAGTGACCAACAAAACCGCTTGTTAAGGAGTGTCCAATGAAAAAAATCGGTATCTTACTATTGTTATCGGCAGTTTTCCTTACCACATTATCTGCTGGAGGAACAGCAGAGACTAAAAAAGGAGTAGAGCCTCTGATCGGCATTTCTAAATTTCTCTCACACCCGGCTCTGGATGCTGTGGAAACGGGAATCCAAGATTATTTGGAATCGGCAGGAAAAACAGTCCGCTACGATTTCCAAAATGCCAATGCAGATGTTTCATCTTCGGCTCAAATTGCGCAAAAATTTAAAGCGGATAAAGTTGATATTGCCGTTGGAATTGCCACCCCTGTAGCCCAGGCTTTAGTGAATGTGTTTACCGATATTCCGGTAGTATTCTCCGCAGTTACCGATCCTTTAGGCGCCGGCTTAGTAACCACCTACACTACCCCTTATCCCGAAAATAGTACTGGGGTATCAGATATGAACCCCGTTGAAGCACAGATTGAATTACTGGTTCGCCTTACCGGTGCCAAAACCATTGGAAATGTGTATGCCAGTGGGGAAGCTAATGGGGTAACCCTCATGGAGCAAGCTAAAGCTGCTGCTGAAAAATTAGGTATTGGGTTTGTGGCGGCTGCTGTTGCCAATACTGCTGAAGTAAAACAAGCGGCTCAGTCAATTATTAACCGGGTTGATGCAATCTATATAGCCACCGATAACACAGTAATTTCCGCCTTACCTTCAGTCGATGACGTAGCTGCGAAAGCTGGTGTGCCGCTGATGACTGGTGACCCCTCCAATGTAGAAGGACTTAACTTTTTAGTGGCTTGGGGTTTTGACTATTACAAGATCGGTCTGGCCACTGGTAAAATTATCGCTCAATTGCTTGACGGTAAAAAACCAGGTGAAATTGGTACTGTATTTTTAACTGATCCTGAAGATTTCGAATTATGGTTTAATCTCGATATGGCAAAAAAACTTGGTATTACCATTTCTGAAGAGCTTTTAGCGTCTGCTGCCGTACTCTACGAAAATGACAAAAAAATTATTCAATAGGAAGCATCGATGTTAGAAGGAATTTTTGTAGATGGATTGATCTTTTCCATCATGGTTATTGGCGTGCTGATCTCGTATCGTATCCTCGATTTTGCAGATTTGACCTGCGATGGCTCTTTTGCAACTGGGGCCGCTGTTGCGACCATGGCGATTGTACAAGGGACAGGGCTAGTAACAGCCCTGTTGCTTGCTAGTGCTGCAGGCGCTATTGCCGGAGTGATAACTGCAACCATCCACAACCAACTGAAAGTTCCCGGTTTATTAGCCGGTATACTCACTATGACCATGTTATATTCAATTAACATTCGAATCTTGGGTGGCCGAGCGAATATACCTCTCTTACGCATTACAACAATCTATACAAAATTTCCCCTAATTTTTAGTTCACTTTCACAATCGTGGGCACTCTTGGTAGGCACCCTATTAATAGTACTATTTGTGAAAATATCCATTGATATATTCTTCAGAACCGATTTAGGGATCTCCATTGGGGCCTTAGGTAGCAATGAACAAATGATTATTAGCATGGGCATCAATCCTAAATTGCTAAAAGTTATTGGTATGGGTCTCTCTAACGGACTGATTGCCCTGTCTGGTGGATTACTTGCCCAGTATCAGGGATTCGCTGATGCCAATCTGGGACAAGGTATGGTTGTCCAAGGCTTAGCAGCAATCATGATTGGGGAGTTTTTGTTCGATAGTAATAGAATTTCTTTAATTACTTTGCGGGTAATATTTGGGGCCATCATCTATAAAGCTCTTATGTTCTTAGGCCGCTATTACGGATATTACATAAAACTAACTCCCAGTGATTTAAAACTACTGACGGGTATCTTGGTAATAGTTTCCTTAATTATTGCTCAGACACGTAGTGCCGCCTCCAGTGCGGATGCCCGTAAGAAGGCATTACGACGAAACAAAGCTCGCCGCGTAGCTGAACAAAAGGAGGTAGACCATGTTGAAAATTGAACAAATTTCTAAAGTCTTCTACCCCAACACCGTCAATGAAAAAACAGCCATTGAATATGTCGACCTCATGGTCAACGCTGGTGATTTCATAACAGTCGTCGGCAGTAATGGTTCAGGTAAAAGCACCCTTTTCAATCTAATATCAGGTAGTTATCCTGTAACCGGTGGGAAAATAATTTTAAATGGAAAAGATGTCACACACACTCCTGAGTACAAACGAGCTTTTACCATTGGGCGTATTTTCCAAGACCCAACAACTGGAACGGCCGCTAAAATGTCGATCGAAGATAATATGATTACGGCTTTGTATAAAGGGATGAAAGGATTACGAATCAGTCTAAATAGTGCTAATCGTGATTTATTCCGGAAAGAACTAAATCAACTCTCCATGGGATTAGAAGATCGTCTCAAAGATAATGTCGGTCTTCTTTCAGGGGGACAACGACAAGCACTTACCCTATTAATGACTGTCTTAAGTCGACCTAAAATGCTACTTCTTGATGAACATACCGCGGCTTTAGACCCGCGCAATGCGCAGATTGTTATGGATTTAACGACCAAATTTATTGCTCGTTATAATCTTACCTCATTAATGGTAACCCATAATATGCAACATGCAATTGATTTTGGTAATCGTTTAATTATGATGGATGGTGGCAGAATCATTCTAGATCTGGCGGCTGAAGAGAAGAAATCTTTGACAGTTTTGAAACTAGTACAGATGTTCAAATCAATTAAGAAACAAGATTACGCATCTGATGAGGATCTTCTCACTCCATAAATTAACCTAAAAAGACGCCAGGTGGCGTCTTTTTAATGGGTATCTTTGTCACAAACGACTATTTTTTGTGGTGCTCCTTGACTAAAGCTAGGAAATCGAGTTTTTCACCAGCATGCCACAATTTTTCAAGTGCATAGAAATCTCTTAATTCTTGGCTCATTAAATGAATAATGATATCATCACAATCTATGAGCTCCCAGCCATCTCCAGCAACACCTTTGTGTCGGTTCAATACGGGCACTCCTTTATCGGCTAGAAATCCCCACAACTCTTTTGTGACACCTTTGAGGTGCCCAATGCTGGTGACGGTTGCCACAATAAAAAAATCTGCCCATCCTGCGTGTTCACTAACATCTATCACAACCGGGTCAATGCCCCTGTGATCAGAGACAAAATTGGCTATTTCAGCAGCCAATAATTTTGTCGCTTCATCTATCATGCTTCTTTACTCCTACTGTATTGCTTCTTTCAATACATTTCTTGTCCAATCGGCAATCCATTGCTGCAAGACGAAGGGATCCTCTCCTACCGTTAAAAAACGGTTCATATCATAAAAACGAATCTTAGCTACACCTTCTTCAAGTAAGGCTAAGGTCTCTACTACCGTCTGCACAGTTGTCTGTGGGCCAATAAGTTTTTCTAGTGTATCGACAGCTGGACTTTTACGCAAGTATCCACTATAGCGTAAAACGAGGGTAACCATTGCTTGAAAAGATGGTCGCACTTTTTGAGCACTTACATTCTCTTGGGCTAATAGAATTTCGGTCAACGCAATCCAGTTAGCTTGAGTTCCTTGGAGATAGTGGCTCCCTTTTTGTCCAAATAGTGATTGCAAGGCTCCCAAATAATTACTCTCAATTTCATGCTTAGCTAAGGCATCACGATACTCATCGAGCAGCGAAAGTTCAATTGCACCCACCACTAAGAACTGGCCATCTCTATCGAATGCTAGCATAAAGCCGTATCGATCTGAGACACCATACCAAATCTCTGGCTCCTCAGGCACCGAACAACCCCAGAGCATTACCAGGCAAATCCCTAGGAAGGCTAGCAGGTATTTATGCATCAGGGAACTCCTCTCCCATCTCTAAGAAATCTAGTAGCGCACTTGTGGAGGTTGCCATTTTTTTCCCACGGTCCCTCAGATGATCTTTATGGTTCAAAACAACTTGTAAACAAAGTTGTTCCAGAGAGTCCTTTGCTAACAATTCTTGGCGTTGTTGCAACGTGAGGTAGTTTCGTAACGGTTCCACATAATCGGCAATGTAGAGGGCTGCTCCAAGTCTGCCCATCGTTGTCGACCCTAAAGTGTGCCACCGGATTGCAACCTGGCAAGCCAAAGGTACTTTTTCTAAAAGAACTTCCTCTAAAAGATAGGCCGCCACTGGGCCATGGAGGAGCAAGGGGTATTTTCGCTCTTCTTCTTTCATGGCAATAGCATGGGTCTCACAAAAAGCAAGGAGGGCATCATCTTCCCATTCACGGGCCACGTCGTGCCAAAGACCGACCAAGTATCCCATTTCAGGATCAATAGATGGGACAAAACGATCCACAAGCTCTTTAGTTTGCCACGCGGTGGCATAGAGGTGTCTTATTCGTTGTTTGTCCCCTACATAAGAGGCGATGTATTGTTCAAGTTTGATACAGTCCATGTTCCATAATGTAGTTCATGACCGATTTTGAAACAAGTGTAGCGAGCTGTGCTTCGGTAGCTTTACCGCTGGCTAGGAGCGCTCTGACCTGAGTTGAAGAATCAACAAGAATTGGGTTTTCCAAGAATGTACCAACTACTCCAGGAGGTAACATCGGGAAGTGCTCGGCATGTTCACGGCGAAGTATAATAAACTCAACTAAAAGACGTAATCGCTCAAACCGGTACCATCGTCGAAGACCTGCTACTAAATCATCTCCAATGACCATGCCAATTTTTCCATCGATTTCATACCGTTGATAAAGTTCATTTACTGTATCAAACATATATGAAATCCCACCACGATTAATCTCGCAAGTGTCGATAAGAACGTGAGCTGAACGATCGTTGGGATAGAGCCGTGGATAATCGAGTAATGCTAGTTCCATCATCGCTAACCGCTCTTCAGAACTCACCGATGGTTCATCGGCTTTATGGGGCGGAATAGCTGTCGGGATTATTATTATTCGTTCATAATCTGTGAGTTGAATAACAGAATGCAACAAGTGTAAGTGCCCAAGGTGGACTGGATCGAATGTTCCGCCAATCACTGCTGTTCTCATGGATGCTCCCGATAGACTGCGTCAGTGTCAACAACGGTAGTAAAGCCATCATCTTTGGGTTTGCCCGACTGCCCGACCAATTGAATGAAGGCCTGTTTTACTTCCTCAATACCTTCTCCGGAAATATTAGAAAGACCTAGAATGAGTAAGTCGGGGCGTGCACTCTGTAGTTGGGCCAATCGTTCTTTACCTTCAGGTTCATCAATTTTGGTCCCAATCACGACATGAGGTTTTTCCAATAAACTTGGCGCATACGATCGTAACTCTTCACATAAAGTATCGTAAGCACTTTCACATCGTTCATCAGTAACATCGATTATAAAGGCTAGTCCAACCGTTCGAGAAATGTGGCGCAGAAATTTAATACCCATACCAGCGCCTTCACTCGCCCCCTCGATAATGCCGGGGATGTCGGCTAAGACAATATCGTGATCATCATAGCGAAACATTCCTAGCTGAGGAGTTTTTGTGGTAAAAGGATAGCCGGCCACTTTTGTGCGGGCATTAGTAAGGTTATTTAAGAGTGAAGATTTCCCGGCATTGGGAAACCCGACAAAACCAATATCGGCAATGATGAGGAGTTCAACACCAATACGGACTTTTTGACCTCTTTGCCCTGGTTGAGCAAAGCGAGGAGTCTGGCGAACTGAGGTTCTAAAATGCCAGTTCCCTTGTCCGCCTTTGCCTCCAGTAAGGAAAACCCAGCGATCTTGATCGGTTAAATCTTTGATTATTTCACCAGTATTGGCATCTTTGATAACGGTTCCGGGAGGAACTGGTATTTCAACATCCGCACCATCGCGCCCATAACAGCGAGCACCCATCCCATTTTTTCCATTTTCAGCACTGTATGATCGTACCTTTTTCAAATGGGCCAGAGTGCGAAGATTTTCGCGAACAACAAAAACTACGTCGCCACCACGACCACCATCGCCACCATCTGGTCCCCCTTTGGGGACAAACTTCTCGCGACGGAAGGAAACACAACCATTGCCTCCGTTTCCGGAGGCAACGTCAATATAAGTCTCATCAGAAAATCCAAACATGTATCAACTCTGGCGTTACCGCCCCGTTCTTACTCAGAAGCGTGAATACGAACGTATTTACGGTTATTGCGAGTGTGAAATTCTACTGCTCCAGTTGCCTTTGCAAAAAGAGTATAATCTCTTCCGCAACCAACGTTCTCACCCGCATGGAATTTGGTGCCGTGCTGGCGCACGATAATTTCTCCGGCTTTGACTAATTGTCCACCGAATCTTTTAACACCTAGACGTTGTGAATTTGAATCACGACCGTTTCTTGAACTACCGCCACCTTTCTTATGTGCCATTGTCTATCTCCTTACGCCTTGATCTCTTTAATCGTGATCATAGAATATTTCTGGCGATGACCTAATGTTCTGCGGTATCCCTTTCTGCGGTGGAACTTATAGACTTTAATCTTATCGCCTTTGATGACGTCACCCAAAGTAGCAACTACCTTAGCACCCTTTACATAAGGGGTACCAAAGACAGATTTTTCACCGTCGGCAATTGCGACGATTGTATCGAACTCTAGCTCTTCACCAGGCTCCATATTGATTTTATCTACTTTCAAAGTCGCGCCTTCTTGCGCCTTGTATTGCTTGCCAAGAATCTCTACCAGTGCGTACATATATATACATCCTTACTCTAAAATGTGCAGGCTCTCTTATAGCATAACAGCCAAATAATGGCAAGTCCTGCTCGCTTCTACCTACATGGTCTCCAAAAAAGGAATCCCTACCAAAGCATACGCATTACGTAAAACTTGGAGTACCATGGTTACCAAAGTTACTCTTGCCTTTACCAATGGTGGTGTTTCAGCTCGCAAAATTGGGTAATCATGGTAATATTTACTGAACAAGCGGGAAAGATCATATAAATAAGAAGAAATAATAGCAGGGTTCAAATTCCTTCCAGCTTCCTCAATTGCCTCACCAAAGACCGCAATTAGTTTAACTAATTCTCGCTCTTCATGCAATGCCAATAGAGAACTATCGAACAAAATATTTTCATATTCATCCTGCACTGCAGCGAATTTACGCATCATACTACTAATCCTGGCTCCCATATATTGGAGATAGGGGCCAGTATTACCATTAAATGAGATCGATTCAGCTGGGTTGAACACCATATCTTTGGTGGGGTTCACCTGTAACAGATAATAATTTAACGCACCCAAAGCAATAGCTTTACTCGTAGCTCCAACATCTTTTATCTCATCTTCACGATCTTTCTCTTTTATCTCGTTCATCGCCATCTGGGTCAATTCGTCAAATAAATTGTCGGCATCAACTACAGTCCCTTCCCTACTCTTCATTTTGCCATCAGGTAAATTAACCATGCCATACGAGAGGTGATGTAGATCTGCAGCCCAACTATAACCTAGTTGCTTTAAAATATAAAAAAGCACTTTAAAATGGTACATCTGCTCACTTGCTACTACATAAATGAGACTATCAAATGGCCAGTCGGCGTGTCGTGAAATTGCTGTGCCAATATCTTGAGTTATATAGAGCGAGGTGCCGTCTTTGCGTAAGAGCACCTTTTTATCCAAATTAATAGGGGTCAAATCTATCCAGATTGACCCATCTTCCTCTTGATAAAAAACTCCTTTTTCAAGGCCTTGCATCACAGTATCTTTCCCCAGCATATACGTTTCACTCTCATAATAATATGCATCGAATGAGATACCTGTATTGGCGTACGTTTGTGCCAAACCTTCCAGTGTCCATTGGTTCATTTGCTTCCATAGGGCCAACACTTCTGGATTTCCCTGTTCCCATTGCATCAACATCTCTTGAGCTTGCTCTGTGGCACTGGGATCCTCTTTTTCCCACTGGGAAAATTTAACATAATATTTTCCAACCAGATGATCTCCCTTCATACCAGAACTCTGGGGAGTCTCGCCATTACCAAATTTCTGGTAAGCCAACATCGATTTACAGATATGGACACCGCGGTTGTTAATAAGATTTACTTTATGAACTTGAGCTCCATTAGCCGTTAAAATAGCCGAAACACTTTCACCAATTGCATCATTACGCAAATGACCTAAATGGAGGGGTTTATTGGTATTAGGGCAACTAAACTCCACCATTATCCGCTTTTGAGAAAGTGATGAGTTTGTACCATACGAGTCTCCTTGCTTACTTACAACTGCATATAACTGCTGTGCTAAAGCATCGAGATCAACGCGGACATTCAAGTAAGGACCGGCAGCAAGGAGCTCTCCTGCTGGGAGGTCTTGGCGACCAGAAAGTCTATCCCGCAGGATTTCAGCTATTTTCTGGGGAGCAGTGCGTAAAACTTTAGCGTAGATAAATAGAGGAAATGCTAAATCTCCCATCTCGCTTTTAGGGGGCTTTTGGACTATGAGTGGACCAGCTTCTCGAATCGCATCACCACTTTCAAGTTTTTCAGTTGCGTATGCTATCAATTCTTGCTCGACTATAGTTTTCCATGTTTCACGAATCTGTTGCATCATTATAACTTCTCCCTCAGAGGTGTTATCATACGGAGATTTCAAGTGCTCTTCAAGATACCTTGAGCAAAACAAAGCTACTAGTGTATGGTTATGCAAAGGAGCACGAAGAAAAATGGAAAACCAACCCAGCACATATACTCAATATTTAGACCAATATCTTGAAAGCTTCGATCGTTTTGGCCAAGCAAGTTTTATTAGCTTCAGGCCCATCCCTTCTATGTTAGAAATTGAAACCATTGTAGAAGATTTTATGGAACTATTCTTCCCAGGCAGAAGTGGTCGAAGAGTCTTGACGAATGCTTGTATTCGAGAAGAATTGTCAACATTACTACAACGGATCGGCAAATCGCTTGAAAAACAGATTTATCGGGCCTGGTACCATACCAATCCACTCAATCTCGATGACCAGAAAGTAGAGCCATACCACAATCTTGCATCCCAAGCTGTTCATAAATTGTTCAAAGCCTTACCCGCATTACGTAAAATGATGAAAGAAGATGCCCAAAGCGCCTATGATGGGGACCCTGCAGCTACCTCTATTAGAGAAACTATTATCTCTTATCCTGGTGTACGAGCCCTTACAATTCACCGTATTGCCCATTTCTTGTATCAAGAAAAAGTCCCTCTTGTGCCACGGATGATAAGTGAGACAGTCCATAAACAAACTGGTATAGACATTCACCCGGGAGCTAGTATCGGAAGATGCTTATTTATCGATCACGGTACTGGGGTGGTTATTGGAGAAACAACAATAATTGGCAATCAGGTCAAAATATATCAAGGGGTAACCTTAGGCGCTTTAAGCTTCCCTAAAAATGAAAAGGGGTCTTTAATCCGGGGAACTAAGCGACACCCAACCCTAAAAGACAGGGTTACTGTTTATGCCAACGCGACGATATTAGGCGATATTGTCATTGGGGAAAATACTATTGTTGGGTCTAACTCTTGGATTAGGCACAACGTTCCCCCCAACACACTGGTCCAAAATAAAGAACCCGAGAATATCATGCGTGAAATAACCCCGGTGCCCCCACCCACAGAGTGTGAGCCAACAGAAGTTCTTAACGTTCGTGAATAGAGTTAATATATTCTGTTGGAGTCATGCCGGCATAACGTTTAAAAACTTTGCTAAAATAGTTGCTATCATTGAACCCTAAGAGTTCGGCGAGTTCCCTAATTGAAGTGCGACCATCTTCAAAGTATAATTTGGCCAGTCCTACCCGTTGCTTGCTAACATAGGCTGGAATCGACATCCCTGTCTCTTTTTTAAACTTCCGAGATATATGGGAGATGTGAGTATTATGCATCTTACCGAGCTGTTCAATCCGCACATCCTCAGTTAAATGTACGGTTAAATAGGTCACAATCTTTTTGATCATTGGGCTGTAACTATTTACTGAGAATTCTAGTACCGCGGTAGCATAATCAATCGCTATCTGGGCATACAAAACATCACTTAAGTAAGCAATTGAAACTGCATTTTCAATCATGAGCGCATACTTATTGGCCAGACTATGCAGATAGAGGGGTTGGACACCTCCAAGACGTGCTGAAAATCGACATAACGCATTGAGAGCCACTAACTCATTCTTACAACACCGCAGTGCTTCCATAGCACTCTCTTTCCCACAACAAATTAAATCAGGGAATAGCTTTCGTCGCATCTCGAGAAGATCTTCCACCTTGTAGGGATTCCCCCATTTTACTGCGTGTAACATCTCCTGTTCTAATTCATACCGCCGCTCTATTTGAACCATGTTTAGCGAATCGGACACGAACCCTTCTTTATTCACGTTGTGATTAGATTCTGTTTTTAATTCCATAGTTCCTCACCTTTAGTGTAAAGGATATCCATTATCAGCTTGAAAAGCAAGGAAATTAAGGTGCCTCTCTATAGCAAAAAATATTGGTCAACCCAAATGGGTTAAATTATTGCGTTGCACCCTTCAGCATACCTTTAAAAACTGCTACTATGGTCTTATCTTACTTGAGGAGGAACATAATGAGTCAAGCCATTACAGGCAAAACAGTCGTAATAACCGGTGCAGGAGGTGTCCTGTGTAGTGAATTTGCACGCCATATTGCCCGAATTGGTGGAAAAGTGGCCCTATTAAATAGGACTTTGTCGAAAGTAGAAAAAATTGCCGAAGAAATAGTTGCTGAGGGAGGGATCGCCAAACCTTACCAAGTCGATGTGTTAGACAAAGCTGGGTTAAAATCTGTCCACGCCCGAGTCTTAGCAGATTTCGGACCATGTGACATTCTCATCAATGGAGCCGGTGGAAATCGAGACGAAGCCAATACAACATTAGAATACCACGAAAAGGAGATCGATCCAGCTCTCCGTTCTTTCTTTAATCTGAATGACGAAGCTATTCAAGGTGTTTTCAATCTTAACTTTTTAGGAACTTTCTTACCTACCCAAGAATTTACAACTGATATGGTCGGTCGGGAGGGCTGTTGCATTCTGAACGTCTCCTCTATGGCTTCATTTAACCCGCTAACCAAAGTGTTAGGATATTCAGCAGCCAAAGCAGCGGTGAATAATCTCACCGAATGGCTCGCCGTCCATTTCTCTCATGTAGGGATTCGGGTCAATGCCTTAGCACCAGGATTCTTTGCTACCGCTCAAAACAAAAATTTATTGTTCGACAAAGATGGAAATTTTACAGCCCGATCTAAAAAGATCATTGACGGGACACCAATGGGACGCTTTGGAGTACCACAAGATCTCCTTGGTACGGTGCAATATCTCATAGACAGTAATGCTTCTGGATTTGTTACCGGTGTAATCATCCCTGTTGATGGTGGGTTTAGTGCTTATGCAGGCGTTTAAACGCTACTGCATCGTCCAATAGGCAAGCCACTTTTAGGATCTAAAACAAGATAGACGGGGAGCAAAGCTCCTCGTTTTATCTCTGCTGGAGGGTCCGCTATACCAATCTTTAAGTAGTTACCAGTTAAACCAGACCACATTCCCTTCTGTTTATCCTCAATTATCACTTCCACTTTTTTCCCTATCTGGCGGTCCATATAACGCCGCAAATGAATTGCAGAGAGACTTCGTAATAATTTGGCGCGCTCGTCTCGAACCCTTTCGGGTACTCGGTCTTGAGCATGAAACAGCGCTGTCTGGGGTCGTGGCGAGAAAGGAAAAACATGTAATTGACTGAAATCCATAGCTTTAAGAAAGGTCAGTGTCTTTTCAAACTCAGCATCTGTCTCACCTGGCAATCCAGTAATGATGTCAGCTGCAATAAAAGGATCTTCTTTGACCTCTCGTAGCATAGTAATCACTTGCGCCAAACGTTCGATACTATAATGACGATTTACCCGCTGTAGCACCACTGGCGAACCCGATTGAACCGGCAAGTGAAAATGAGGTTGAAGACGAGGATCGGCGAAAACTGCTACTAATTTCTCATCTAGACGATCAGGTTCAAGAGAACTGAGTCGAATTCGGATATCACTGCCTAGTTCCTCTAATAAACGGATGAGAAGCGCCCTTAAGTCATACCCTTCGCTTCGGTAGGCACTGATATTTACCCCGGTTAGAACCACTTCACGAAAACCCTCTTGCTGCAAAGTTAACGTTCGTTCTATGACTTGTTCAACACTGAGGCTTCTAGACTCACCGCGGGCTATCGTTACCCGACAGTAGGCACAACTATTATCACATCCATCCTGAATTTTTAAAAAGGCACGGCTATGAAATGAAAAAGTAGCGGCCTCATAATCAAAAGAGGTAGTCAAATGGCCTTTTTTACTTGCTGCAAACTTCTCAATAGAATCGAGCAGATCAATTCCACCTATGTGGTGGTTGGCTAAATAAAGAGGAAGACCAAGTAACGAGGGCTTGGCATCAAGAGAGACAACAACAATTCTTTCCGCTAGGCTTTGTAACTCTTCTCGCTCCAATTGGGCATAACAACCAGTGATTAAGACAACTGGATTAGAAGATTGCCCTATAAATTTACGAATCATCCGTCGTGCCTTTTGTTCTGCTTTGGTCGTGACGGTACAGGTATTTACAATACAAAGATCGGCTTCTGCGTTCGGAGCAACTACCTCAAAACCCTCATGAACAAAAGCATCAGCAATAGCTTCACTTTCACATTGGTTCAACTTGCAACCGAGAGTATAGACAAGGACTCTCATACTCGCTCCCGAGGGACACTGTCGTGGTCTGTTAAGACTCCCAAGACGGCATCGAGGGCTTCTTTCAGCCTTTGTTGCATAGCGTGGGCATAGGGGTTATACCGTTGTAGATCATAAAATAGCTGAAGCGGGTCATTACAGGTTTGTTCCACAATAGACAAGAGTCGTTGGTAGCCCACTGTTGCTAATTGGGTTGGTTGTAATTGGAGTTCATCTAAAACTCTTCCAACAAAGTGAGTCACCCCCTGTGAATAAGCAGCTTCTCGATCATGCTGGTCACAATCCATCTCGATTACCTGTAATTGCATTGCATGAAAGAGATCTTTCCAAACCAATTCTTGTTTTATAGTAGCGCGGATCGGCGAAAAAACTAGCGGTAGACCGGCAATGCCAGCCTTGCCTGAATCGGGGCCAAACATAGGGTGCGTTGCGATAATATTGATCGATTTTGGTAACACTGTTTGCATGATACGCGCTGGATAGACTTTTACTGAACAGGTATCCATAACCAAAGTTTCAGGTTGCACCCGAGAGCTAATAGAGGTGAGAACACTTTCTAAGGCCGAAATTGCTACGCACAGAACAATAGTGTCACACTGTAGCAGCTCCTCTTCAGAGACTAGTTCGACCCCTTTTGGCACCGAAATCAAAGGAGAGCGATTAAACCCTTTAACCGTAACAAATCGTGACAATTCAGTTCCCCAAAAGGATCCAAATCGACCTAATCCATATATACCGACATTCATGCCGGCATAGTAGCACATAATTGGATTCCCATACAATCGGACCACCAGGGCTATTTAATTGTCTCTCTCATTGTGATATCCTTAGTGCGATAATATATCCAATAGGAGTTATAGATGACATTTGCAGAAAACATGAAAAAAAAGGCCATAGAGCTGCAGAAAAATCTCGTTTTGCCCGAGGGGACCGAACCACGCACATTAGCTGCAGCCCGGCGTATTGTTGACGAGAAAATAGCGGCTAAAGTCACTGTGCTAGGGAGTCAAAAAGCGGTGGAAGCAACCGCTAAGGAAGTTGGTGTCTCCTTGCAGGGCATCATGGTAATTGACCCAGAAACCTCCCCCTTACGTCAAAAATATGCTGATGAATACTATGCATTACGTAAACACAAAGGAATGACTGAAGTGGAAGCTTATGCCGGAATAGGTGATCAATTACGCTATGGGGCAATGATGGTCCGAATGCAGGATGCCGATGCTATGGTTGCTGGAGCTGAAAATACCACGGGCAAAGTCCTCGTAGCATCTTTTCATATTATTAAGACTAAACCAGGGATCAAGAGTGCTTCTTCGTGTTTCGTGATGGCTACCGATAAAAAAGAGCTAGGAGTTAATGGTTCATTCATTTTTAGTGATTGTGCAACCATCCCAGAACCCACTGCCGAACAACTAGCTGAAATCGCCGAAGAATCGGCAGAATCTTGTCGGGTCTACCTTGGTGCTGAGCCTGTGGTTGCTCTACTCTCTTATTCGACCAAAGGTTCAGCCAAAGGACCCTTAGTTGACAAAGTAGCTACTGCAGTTAGATTGCTCCAGGAAAAACGTCCTGATTTACTTGTCGATGGTGAAATGCAACTCGATGCAGCCATCATTAGCTCTGTAGCCCAAAGCAAAGCCCCCTCCTCGCCTGTGGCCGGTAAAGCCAATGTCTTGGTATTTCCCGATCTTCAGGCCGGAAACATTGGCTATAAACTGGTCCAACGGCTAGCCGGAGCAGAAGCCTATGGTCCAATCCTGCAAGGGTTTGCTCGACCAGTAAGTGATCTATCGCGGGGCTGTAGTATCGAAGATATTGTTATAACCAGCGCCATCACCTTAGCCCAAACTGCCCAATAGGACCCAACACAACAGTAGGCTCTCACCACAAGCCTACTGTTTTCTCTCTACATTGAATGTATCAGACAATGTTTATCGCTATTATTGCTTGTATTTCACCACAGGCTCCCGTACAATGATGAGCAATGCGACAAAAGTGTGGGGATTAAAGGTGAACTTACATATTGATAGCGACTTAGTTGCACTATTTATTACGATTATCGTCTTAGTTAATACATTTAAACACCAGCTACTTGTAGAAACCTTTAATAATGGAATATTTAGACTGGTCTGCATTGCTGGACTGTGCACGATCGTCCT
>JAQVOO010000038.1:7440-14910 GCA_028702575.1 Sphaerochaetaceae bacterium | reverse complement strand
CTTCAACCCTTTTTTTTACATCTTTATTCTTTTTAAAAATTCTTGTTAAATCAACGAGATAAAGTAAGCGCCCGTACATATGGTTCAATTCTTCATATTTAATAAACATATCATTAAATGAACCGATATCTTTTATCGTCGAATCACGCCCGTACCACGAAGCAGCCAAATATCCTCTTTGCGTGATTGTTCCTACAGGTATTGAAGAGAGAAGCACCGTCTCATTTTTACTTTGTTGTATGAAATGATCTAAGATCGTCACAAAAAGTTCTGCTACCGGGGGTAAGGAGGTCTGTACCGTACAAGCTTGCAAGAGCATGTCGAGATTTAACATAACGGTATGGAAGGGATCACCACTATCCAATTGGATCAATTTCAAGGCTTCAAAAAATTCTTTATAAGAACTTTGGCCTAAGCTTAAATCACTAATTAAGGCATCGATAGTATCGTTAGTGGGAAAAATCTCAACTGTTTTGCCCATCTCCTGCATGGTAAACGGCTCTACTGCACTATGACAATCATGCAGTCGGTCATATCCAGAAATGAGTACTCTATCTAACATCCCCATGCGCATAGCTGAGACAAAGAACGGGTTCCAAATTTGGTTAAAGAACCAGACTGTGCGGGCGCGCTTGCCAAAATGCTTTCGAATGAAGGTGGTAGTTGCTTCCAATTGCCCAGAACGATCCTTCCCTTGCACTGTATTCAGCACTGCTTGATGAAAGGCACCGGTGAGTAATTCAACTTGATCTTTTTTCACTAGATCACCGATAAGCATATTCATTTCAGGATGATTTTGTTCAAACCACTCTAATACAGTGCCCGGTAAATAGAGGTGCAACCGTAATTCGGGATTTTTATAAATGTGCGTGAGCATTGGCTTATATATCTCCGTAAGGAAGCGCTCCAGAATTGGCAAAGGAGTTCCCGGGGAGAGTTGGCTATATGCTCCAAAAATTAAGGCCATATCCTACCTTGCTTCAACGATACAGGAAGTCGGACAAGCTTGAGCTGCCTCGCCAATTTGAGTCATGGGAGATTCATAATCAATTTCTGAAAGGAAATTGGTGACGGTACACCCAGAATCTGGAAATTTCTTCTCACATATTTTACAACCAATACAGCCCACACTACAAATTTTACGCACTACGCCCCCTTTGTCGAGACTATTACAGGCAATTGCATGGGACCCTCGCGCTGGAATCATTCGAATAACCTTAGTGGGACAGACTAATGTACATTTTAGGCATCCAATACAAGCATCTGGGTCAACTCTCATATTCCCTAGTGCATCGCGTGAAATTGCATTGGTTGGACATACGCGCATACAAGAGCCAAGATGTAAGCACCCATATTTACAGGAACTATCTCCTTGAAATAACATATAAGCACCGCTACATTCTTCAATACCTTGATAATGGTAGTCCCGTTGAGTCAATTCATTATTGCCCCGGCAATGGACAAAAGCAACCATCCGTTCGTGTACCGCACTAGCTTCAATACCAAGAATTTCAGCTACTGCGGCACTTGTTTCAGCACCACCGGGTGAGCACAAGCCATTCTCAGCCTCTCCCTTAGAGAGAGCTGAAGCATATCCAGCACAACCTGGATAACCACAAGCTCCACAGTTAGCCCCTGGCAAGACAGCTAAAATTTCTTCAGCTCGTTCATCTTTTTTGACGGCAAGCTTCTTAGCGGCAACCGCCAGACCTAACCCCAGTAATAGTCCTAAGGAGGCTATAATTAAGAAAGCAAACAATATATTCATTACACGACTACCCCAGTAAATTTGTTAAAAGTGATTTGTCAAAAGCCATAAAAGCTAAAGCCATTAAGCCACCCGAGATGAAAGCTATGGGAACTCCTTTAAAGGATTTCTGTACTGGAAATAGATCCATTCGCTCTCGAATATTACTCATCAATACCAATGCTAACGTAAAACCAATTCCGGCCGCAATACCTGCACTGAAACTTTGCATCAGGGTGTACCCCTCGGTAATGTTCATGATCGCAATTCCCAGTACGGCACAGTTAGTGGTGATAAGGGGTAAAAAGATACCCAGCGCTTGATATAATCCTGGAGAGTTCTTTTGAATAATTAACTCAACAAACTGTACTAAAGCTGCTATCACTAAAATAAAAGAGAGTGTTTGTAAATAGACCAAATCTAAGGGGACCAGTAAAAAAGTATAGACCAACCAAGTTATAATGGAGGCAATCCCCATGACAAAAGTTACTGCCATTCCCATACCAATGGCCGATTCGCTATTTTTTGAGACTCCAATAAAAGGACATAGTCCTAAAAATTGGGTTAAAATAAAGTTATTAATAAAAATATAGGTAATAAATATCGCTACATATGCCATGATCTGTTACCCCCTTTTCCTTTCGGCAAACCAAGTGAAAAATGCCTTTAAATAACCCATGAGCAAGAGAGCTCCAGCTGCAAGAGTAAATACTCGAACCGGATAGGTATACAACAAAGGAATCTTAAGTACACCATCAAAATTCCCAATTGGAATTAGGGTAATAGTTCCTGCTCCAAAGACTTCTCGAATAAGGGCAATCAGAATCAAGGCCATCGTAAATCCAACTCCCATACCAATCGCATCTAAAAAAGAATCGTAGACGGTATTTTTATTGGCAAATGCCTCAGCCCTTCCTAAAATAATGCAGTTTACCACGATCAGCGGGAGGAAAATTCCCAAAGCTTTGTAAATAGCGGGGGCAAAGGCATGCATAACCATCTCTACGATTGTTACAAACGCCGCAATAATGACAATATAAGAGGGAATCCGAACACTATTGGGAATAATATTCTTTAACAACGAAATAAAGATATTAGAAAACACCAAGACAAATATAACACTTAATCCCATGCCAATACCATTAACTACTTGGGTGGTTACCCCTAAGGTGGGACACAACCCTAACATAATGATAAATACAGGATTTTCTTTGAATAATCCTTTCGTTAAAACTTCTTTATGACTTTGAGCCATTATTTGCCTCCCAAAGATTTTACATAATTTGAACCGTAGGCGATTGTCTTAGCAACTCCCGCAAAAGTGATTGTGGCGCCACTAATACTATCAGCATCTTCTTTCTGCAAAGCATCTTTTTTTACTGGTACGGGAACTGCTGCCCCCGTAGCCTTAAATTTTTCCATATACGTAGGGGCTTCAGCCTTCTTGCCTAACCCAGGAGTTTCTGCGTTCGCTAACAAGCGTGCTTCTACCACTTCTCCATTGTTAAGATAACTAGCCATAATAGTTAGCTCTCCGCCATAACCAATGCCCTCAAGTTGTAGGATATAACCAATGTGGTTTCCATCGGTATCTTGTAAGAGGTGGACGGCAGAGACCTTTTCATCGGTGAGACTCGGTTTAGTTTCCCCTAATCTAAACTTTCCAGCTACGGTGCTCAACGCATTTTCTATAATCTGCATTTCGTAAGCTGCGATTCTAGGAGCGGTTACGGCATTCACAAATGCTAAAGTTGTGGCTGCAATAGCTGCTATAAGGGCCAGGGTAACACCCACTTTTAAAAACTGTCTCATGATTGAGCCTCCTTAACCACTTCACCAAAGCGTTTGGGAGTAATATAGCGATCAATAGTGGGTACAAAAATATTCATTAAAATAATGGCTAATGATATCGATTCAGGTAATGAACCAAAATATCTGAGCAAGAAAGTGAAGAATCCAATGCCTATGCCAAAAATTACCATACCCTTCTTGGTTACGGGACTCGTGACCATATCGGTAGCCATAAAAACAGCTCCTAAAATCATGCCACCACTAAATATCTGTAATACAAAATCCCCTTGAAATAGTCCTAAGCCATTACGAAAACCACCAAAAGTCCACGCTAAGAGACTAAAGGTAGCGATAAACGAGACGGGAATATGCCATGTGATGATTTTCTTGATTAAGAGATATACTCCCCCTAAGAGCAAGAGAAAAGCGGAAACTTCACCAATACAGCCGGCGACGTTGCCAAAAAAGGCATCGATTGTATAAGGCGAAGGTCCCCTATTAAACAGGGCAGTAAACCAATTGCTCAACGATTGAGCAAATTGAGTATGTCCATAGCTTGATTGCTCTAGTATCTCTGTTGATTGCAAGCCTTGTACTGTCCCCGAACCCACTGCTAACTTGATTTCAGTTAAAATAGAGGCCGAGCCTACGGTATCGACTCCAGCTAAAGTTCGTGGCATTCGATAGGTATTCATTAAGCCGGTAAAGGAGAAAAAGACAAAAACTCGACCAGCTAAGGCGGGATTAATCCAATTGGCTCCTAAACCACCAAATGTCCACTTTACCACAAAGATGGCAAAAGCTGAGGCAATTATAGGGACAACAAAAGCCGCATCCGCAGGCATGTTCATTCCAATAAGCAATCCAGTCAGAAAGGCCGACCCATCACTCAGAGTCGATTCGTGGCTGATTCTTTGTAAAAGGAATTCAACCAAAAGTGAGCTGGCTATTGAAATGAGCAGAATCGCTAAAGCTCTGAAACCAAATACATAGACACCCCAAAGAGCACTGGGAGTGAGGGCTAACGAGACATTCCACATAATGGAAGAAGTGCGCGACCCCTCATGTATATGAGGCGATGATGACACAACAATTTTTGGCTTTTCCATTTACTTCCTCCCCAGCCTTTTTCCTAATTTCATAGCATGTACCAGCGGTAGGTGGGCTGGACAGACAAAGGCACAACAACCACACTCTTTACAATCCATAAGATTGGTAGCCATAGCTTCGCTATACTGGCGGTGATCAATGAGGCGGTACAATTTTGTTGGTTGTAACCCCATTGGACAGGCTGCTATACAGCGACCACATGAAATGCACGGTGAAACAGGTGCTTGTTTGTGGGCCTCTTCTGTAAAAGCCAGTATACCACTTGTTCCCTTAATAATGGGAGTTTGATCATCATAAAAAGCAAAACCCATCATCGGGCCACCGGCAATATAGGTTTCAGCCTCCTCGGCCAAACCAGCATAGGCTAACAAGTCGGCAACTTTTGTACCAATTAGAACCCGTAAGTTCCGTTTTGTGGCAATCGCCTCTCCACTCACTGTTACAATTCGTTCAATAAGTGGTTTGTTATAAGCAACTGCTTCATAAATTGCAAAAGCAGTTGCCACATTTAGTACAACGGCTCCTACATCTAACGGTAATTTTCCCGAAGGTATCTCCCGTTTAATCGTAGCTTTTAATAATTGTTTTTCATCCCCTTGCGGATATTTAACTTTAAGAGGGGTCACTACAATAGGAAAATCATGCTCTGCAATTACTTTACGTAAAGCTACTATGGCATCTTTTTTGTTATTTTCCACCCCAATAATAATTTTTTTGGGATTAGTCATACGCGCAACTAACATCACTCCACGTACCACCATCTCACTGTGTTCGAGCATAAGACGATGATCGGCAGTCAAATAGGGTTCACACTCAACCCCGTTGACCACTAAAGCATCAACAGTTTTCCCTCGCGGTACGGTTAACTTAATATGGGTTGGGAATGTGGCTCCTCCGGCTCCCACTATACCTAGATCTTTGACTATTTTTTGCAACTCGGCAGCACTAAAGGCTTCGTAGGGTCGTTCTTCCCAGATTCCCATAGGGTTTTCAGTATCTGGGGTAATAACAAAAGCATCACTGACTACACTATTAGCTAAAGTAACTTTGTTAAGAGCAGTTACGGTTCCATTTACTGGACTGTGAATATCAGCTGAGATAAAGGAGGCCCCTTGGCCAATCTTTTCTCCTGCTTCCACTCGATCTCCTTTTTGTTTAAGCGGCAGTGCCGGTGCGCCGATATGCTGAGAAAGTGGAATGATTAATTCAGCGGGAACGGGTAACCGTTCTATGGCCTGTCTGTTGCTCAATACCTTTTTATCATCAGGATGAATCCCACCCTTTCTAAATGTCGGTATTTTCTGCATGTCATCGTACTCCTTTATAATCTAGACACAATAAATCCTCTTCATAGGTGAAGATTTATGAAGTTCTTTTTTTACGTCTTCATATAATACCTGAAAAACGGTATAACAGTAAACATGAACCGTATATTCCGTTATGCTTTTTGGAAAATAAAAGGGGTTAAAGTATTTGCCTTAGTAGGAAAAAGTGGTACGGGCAAAAGTTTCCGCTCAAAATTAGTTGCAGAAAAGCATAATATCGAGCTCATTATAGATGACGGCTTACTCATTAGAGGTGATCGAATCATCACCGGCAGATCAGCTAAACGGGAAAATAATTTTCTCACAGCTGTTCGTACTGCGCTATTTGATGATGATGAGCACCAACAAGAAACTATAACAGCCTTACAAAAAGAGAAGTATCATCGATTACTGATCATCGGAACCTCCGAAAAGATGGTTCATAAAATCGCATCGCGATTAAAATTACCTGAACCTGAAAAAATATTTCATATTGAAGATATTGCCTCTAAAGAAGAGATTGAGATGGCAATGCGCATTCGATTTAGTGAAGGTAAACATGTAATTCCTGTTCCAACCATTGAAATCACTCGTAGTTATCCTCAAATCGTCTATGATTCAATGCGAGTTTTTTTCAAAAATAAAGCTAAACTGCCTTGGACTAAACAACGCACATATGAAAAAACTATAGTTCGCCCTGAATTTAGTAAGTATGGCAAGATCACTATGAGTGAAGCTGCCCTTACCCAAATGGTCATTCACTGTTTAGATGAATTCGATAATATAATTAAAGTAAAAAAAGTGAGCATGAAAATTGATCCAGAGGGGTATAACCTCACCGTAAAACTACGCGTTCCTATGAAACACCAAATTTCGACTACGTTAACAGAATTACAAGAGTACATCGGTGATTCATTGGAAAAATATGGGGGAATCTTTGTCGCCGGAGTGAATCTAGAAATTGAAGAGTGGGCTTAAATCTTATTCTGAAATTTTTGCGGGTGAGGAACTTTTTTTCTGGGATGTAGGTCGCCGCTTTTTAGATGAAGAACTCCTAGAGGCTGCCGAAGAGGGTCTTTTTCTCTTACGTCCTCCATCAACTTGCCGATGACCTTTTGCTCGTGCTCCCAAACTTCCAAACTGGCGAAGTGGTTTGCGGGCACGAAGACAATTTTTAGGAACTGTGATGCCATCACCCTCTAAAAGTAACACCGCAGCCTGCTCCACATTGTAGTTGGGGGGCGTTATGGGACTAATTAGAGTTTTAATTTGACCAAAGATCTCTTTGAAGGCCTCTTGGGGGGTGCATTCGGGGGGAGCTGGTCGAATAATAGGTTTAACTAATGCTTCAAGCATCTCCCCTTTTAATCCTTCCAGACAGCCTTCATCCTCAATTTTACTCGCGAGAACCTTTTTGTCCAATGTCCGTAAAGAATTAAAAACCTCGTTAATATCGGTATATACACTAATACAGGGTAACAGGTAGACTAGTAACTTGTAGCGTTGCAATTCAGCCAT
>JAQVOO010000038.1:0-7340 GCA_028702575.1 Sphaerochaetaceae bacterium | reverse complement strand
CAATTTTACTCGCGAGAACCTTTTTGTCCAATGTCCGTAAAGAATTAAAAACCTCGTTAATATCGGTATATACACTAATACAGGGTAACAGGTAGACTAGTAACTTGTAGCGTTGCAATTCAGCCATAATGGCTGCCGATTGGCCGCTACAGAGAATTTTAGAGACTTCTTCGGTAAGCCGTGAATCGGAAATGCGGGCCAATTCATTCATGTTTTTCTTTATAGCTCGACGGATGTCGAATTGAAGTGAAAACCCAGTTACCACAGCATATTTCACAGCTCGGATCATCCGTACAGGGTCTTCTACAAATGAGATTGAAAGGGGAATAATGGAACGAATCCGTTTTCGTTTAAAATCGAGCATAGCGTGGTTAAAATCGATTAGCTGACCCTCAATCGGATCATAGTAAAGAGAATTTATAGTAAAATCACGCCGTTTTGCATCTTGCTCAACGGTCCCATAAATTGATTGCCCCTCTTTATGTCCATCAGCTCCGCTACGAAAAGTTGAAACTTCTAATATTTTATCTTTAAATACTAAATGGACTAACTTAAAGCGCTTACCAATAATACGGGCATTCCAGAATAATTTTTGGACTTGTCGCGGAGTTGCTGATGTTGAGATATCAAAATCTTTTGGCTTATGATGCAACAAGAGATCTCGTACCGCACCACCAACAATATATGCTTCTGCTCCAGACTGTTTAAGTTTCCGCACAGCCCAAATAGCATCGAGGTCTATATTTTTGGGGTCAATTCCATGTTCATTAGCAGTATATACTTCTGCGATAGGAACGTTCGACCCATTTGAATTTTTCTTGTAGCGTCTTAGCATCAATGACTTCCATCCGGCTTATTGCAGTTTCCCGGGGATTTGTTTACACTATAGTGTGTATACTATCTCATCTAAAAATGCAACAGGAGCTGTTTCGCATGATTCAACCAAAAGTACTTAAAGGCTTCCGAGATTCTCTTCCCTCTCAAGAAATAATCAAAAAACAAGTTATAGCAACCTTAGAAAAGGTTTTTTCTTCCCATGGATTTGTCCCGATAGATACTCCAGTGTTAGAATATACTGAAGTGTTATTAGGCAAAGGGGGCGGAGAAACGGATAAACAAATTTTTCATTTTGAAGATAATGGGGGTCGCGATGTTGCCCTTCGTTTCGATTTAACGGTTCCTTTTGCCCGTTTTATGGCGACTCATCTCCATAAACTTCCCTTGCCTTTCAAACGATTTCATATTGCAAAAGTATGGCGCGGAGAAAATCCTCAAAAAGGACGTTTCAGGGAGTTCTATCAATGTGACTTCGACATTGTCGGAATTGATTCCGCTTCGGCCGATGTAGAAATTCTGTTGATGATGTATAATGCCCTCACCGCCCTTAAACTAGAGCGCTTTACCATCCACATAGCCCACCGTGGGTTGTTAAATGCTTTTTTAGAACACATTAACTGTTTTGACAATTCAGTTGAAATTCTACGAATTGTCGATAAAATACGCAAGATTGGCTCCAAAGCAGTCTCCGTCCAATTAGAACAACTCACTCACTCCAAAGAGGCTGCCGCGGCGATTCTTAATTTTATTACTATTGTCGATGGCGAAACTGCTGAGGAAACGCTAAAAAGACTCTCCTTACTGGCGGGAGGAGAGAAGGAATATACTGAGCGGATGCAATCGATACTAGAAATGCTAACTTCCTTAGGTATTCGTGATAGATTCACTCTCGACCCCTCAATTACCCGTGGCCTCGATTATTACACTGGCGTGGTCTATGAAACGTTCCTAAATGATCTCGTCGATATCGGCTCAGTCTGTTCTGGTGGGCGTTATAACGATCTCGCCTCGCTCTATACTAAAGCAGAATTGCCAGGAGTTGGCTCTTCTATTGGCTTGGACCGATTATTAGCGGCCCTCGAAGAACTCAATAGTCCCCTTGTGCAGGATGCAACGGCCAGTGATGTTGTTATTCTCAATCAAGATGAGGCGCTACTACCCCACTACTTCAAAGTTGCCGAAGCATTACGAAAAGAGAATGTTCGCTGCGATGTCTACTTAAGTCAAAGAAAGATTGGTGCCCAATTTAAGTATGCTGAGCAAAATGACATTCCCTATGCACTCTTGTTTACCGAGGAAGATATTGCCTTAAAACAGTGTACATTACGTAATCTAGCAACTAGAACTGATGTTTCAGGGCTAACCATCGCGCAAGTAGTGGAACAAATACAAGGAAATAATTAGTGTTTACTATGACCCATCTTCCTGTCTATATGCACAGGAAAGATATTCTCAAAGCTCTTGAACACAATCAGGTGGTTGTGGTTGAGAGCCCTACCGGATCGGGAAAAACTACCCAGATCCCCCTTATTTTAAATGAAGCTGGATACGCAGAAACTGGAGTTATTGGGGTAACCCAGCCACGACGAATAGCAACGTTATCTGTTTCTGATTTTATTACTCGCCAGCTCGATGCTGCTGAAGGATATGTTGGCTATAAAATGCGCTTCAGTGATACGACTACCCGTGATACACGGATAAAAGTAATGACTGATGGTATTCTTCTTATGGAACTCAAAGCTGATCCTCTGCTCTCTTCCTATTCGGTCATGTTAGTTGATGAAGCTCATGAGCGCAGTCTCAATATCGATTTTGTGTTGGGACTTCTAAAAAATGTATTGACTGAACGGCCAGATTTTAAGGTAATAGTATCCTCTGCAACTATTAATACTAAAATATTTAGTGATTTTTTTGACGAATCCCCTATTATTAGCATCGATGCTCGGGTACACCCTGTGGATATCGTCTACCGACCGCTAGCGAACCCAAATGATAGAGATCTGCTCTTTACCTCAATAACAACAATTGTGGAACAACGGATAAAAAAACCAACGGGAGATATCTTAATATTTCTACCAGGCGAATTCGATATTAAAACATGTATGCAACACTTATATCAAAGTCCCTTCCACAAGGCCCTCCAGATATTGCCATTGTTTGGCCGACTTTCAAAAGAAGAACAGGAACGGGTCTTTATTACGACCCCAAAGAACAAAACAAAAGTAGTTGTTGCGACTAACATTGCTGAAACCAGTGTTACCATAGATGGTATTACCACAGTAATAGATTCTGGAATTGCTAAAATAAATTATTATAATCAGAAGAATTTTACTTCATCGTTAGTGACATTGCCGATTAGCCGCTCCTCTTGTGAACAACGAGCTGGTCGTGCTGGACGTACCGAACCAGGTATGTGTTTCCGTCTTTACAGTGAAGAAGATTTTAAAACCAGACAACAATTTGGACTCGAAGAAATTCTGCGAACAGACCTTTCTGAAGTTGTTCTACGCATGAGTGAGTTAGATATTTATGATTATGAAAAATTCCCCTTTATTACGCGCCCTAAATCTAGTGCCATAAAGAGTGCGGAAGAGACTCTTAAATTTATTGACGCAATCGATCAAAAACGGAAATTGACCTCAATTGGAGAGAAGATGGTCCGCTTCCCGCTCCTTCCTCGCCATGCACGGGTCTTAGTTGAAGCAATGTTACGCTTCCCTTCAGTCATTGAAGAGGTCACTATTGCAGTAGCTTTTCTCTCTTCAAAAACACCCTTTCTTTTCCCTCCCGGCCAAGAAGATGAATCGCGCCAAGCCCACAAATCATTCAACTCTGAAGAGGGCGACTTTATTTCGTACCTCAACCTCTATCGTCACATCCGTGCTTTACCCAATAGCAAAGCCCGAGAATTATATTGTAAACAAAAATTCCTCGACTATCCCTCAATGGCAGAGATCCATCACATTGTTGAACAATTAAGCGAAATTATAAGTGACATGGGCTTTCCCATTTCTAGTGGGGGCACAACTAAAGATTATCTATGTTGTTTAGCAGCTGGATTAATTCAGTATGTATGTATAAAATCTGGACGAAATATATATCAAAGCCTCACCGCTGATCAAATATTCATCCACCCAGGTTCAGCTTGGTTTAAAGAGATGCCTCAATTTTTATTGGTAGGTGAAATTGTGCAAACCAGCCGAATGTATGCTCGCACAGTATCTCCCCTCAAAAAGGAGTGGCTCGACATTATCTCCCCCGATCTACGTCAACGTCTTATGGGTTTGCGGAAATCTGGTAAAAAAGAGGAGAAAGTTATCCAAAAGGCTGTTCCTCAAAAGATTACGGGGGATACCGCCCTCATCTTTGGTAGGAATTATAAGGTTCTTAAGACACCTAAAGGGAAACGTAACATCGTCGTAATTCCCGTAAGTGATCTCGAATTTTTAACTCACGCCAATCAAAAAAACTCGAGGCGTCTAAAAAACTTCCCTGCTACCTTAGAATTCCAGGGTAACTACATCCATTATGGCGATAAATTTCTGACGTTACTCTCTTTGCACGGTAAGCTCTTCCCTGAAAAAGGTATTTTAGCAACCCCTCCCACAGGTAATTTTACGGCAGCTGAGGCTCAACCGCTGGCCGATAATCTTGAATGGATCTTAGCTTTTTGTCGCTTGAAGAGGAAACGGCACCTTGGATTTGTCCAGTTAGTCGTCCAAAGTAATGGTACTTATCGTTTCAGTAGAACACGCTATTATTTTGAAGCACTCGATACGTCATTATATGCCTTGGGTCAATTAGTTGATGAAATAGACAAAGTTAACAACCCTAACGCGCTAAAACAAACTAAAAAGGTATTTAAAGAGTTGTTACGTTCTTTTGACAGCTAACTGATGACGCGTAAGATGATCTCTTCATCTAACGCCATAAGACGGTAGTGTCCTTGTTGTTCCATTATTACAAAACGGAGCATTGCACTACGTCTTTTTTTATCACTTTGTAGGGCCGCTATGAATTGCTGGGTGTTCGTAACGGTAATCTCTTGGTTAAAGCCATATTGCTCTAACAAGGCTAAGGCACGCTTAGCAAAAGAAGGATCAGTAATCTCTAACAGCAGGCCTACCTCTAAAGCTTTTCGCATCCCCCACGCGACAGCCTCACCATGGGCATAGAGAGTCAAATTGCCAACCGATTCGAGGGCATGACCAAAGGTATGTCCAAGATTTAAGGCATCCCGCACCCCTTTCTGCTCTAAAGCATCTTGTTCTATGTAGTATTTTTTAACGTGTAAAGAGGCTTCTAACAAAGTTGCTAAGACAGTGCTATCACGGGCCAGGATCAGCTCATGATTGGTTTCTAAAAACCCCATTAAATCATCGTCCTGGGCCAACAAGGCGTGCTTGAGGACCTCTCCTAACCCATTGTGGTACTCATGTCCAGAAAGTGTTTCTAAAGTCTGTGGGCAAAGTATTACCGCTTCTGCCGGATAAAACGTACCCACTAAATTCTTAGTATTTCCTAAATCTATGGCAGTTTTACCACCTAAAGCAGCATCAACCATCGCTAGGAGTGTTGTCGGAACAAGAGTGAGAGCACAACCGCGCATATAAATTGAGGCAGCAAAGGCGCAGATATCACAAACAACCCCACCTCCAAAAGCAACAAAACGATCATCACGACCAAAACCGTGAGATTGGGCAACTCTAATAATGTGTTCAACACTATCCCAGTTTTTAGCATCCTCACCATTCAGAAGTTCCACTCGCAAAAGATTGTCGGGAAGTATAGCAGCCGTGTGAGCATCACAGACATAGAGCACTTTACTCTTCGATTTGTTCACATGGTCAAAAATAAGAGGAATGGTCTCAACAGTATAAACAGTGGTTACATGAGCACCTAATGAAGAGGTAAATAGAGTTTTCATGCCAATGTTATACTCTGTTATAGCGTAACAGACAAGGTGCCCCTTATTAAAGAATTAAATTTGTTCATGAGAAAATAGTGGTTCCATGTTATAGGTAGTGATTAATTCTTCCATTTCTTGGGTTGTAGTGCCATACTGTCGGGTGTTCGCTGCTTTAAGTATTTTAGGAAGAAGTTTTATGTCACCAGCAGTATTGAGAAATACTTGTGGATTATGTAATACCCAACGAACCGATTTACTTATTGCGTCCTCAGTTTCCAAAGGGCGATACCAAGTGGCAAATGAATTATTTTCTTCAATTTTCTTGCCCTGAGCTATCGCTTTAATAGTTTGTACAGCAATATTTTTTTTAGCACATACTCCTAGTAATTGAGTGAAGTCGCTGGCGTACTGGGGTGATGTAAGCATGACGTAATTGTAAGGTAAGAGTACCGCATCAAAATCAAACCGCTCTAGGCTACGAAGATGCATTTTGGGAGCATCGAGGCCATGACCAGTAACCCCTATATACTTTACAAGTCCCTTTTCTCTTGCTTCAAGAGCAGCTTCTAAAGCTCCGTCGGTAGCCATGGCTACTTCCCAATCGGTTTGGTCAACAAGAAAGTGAAGTTGCCACATGTCCACATAATCGGTTTGCAATCTCTCTAGGGATTGATAGAGCTCTAGCAGTGCTTCGTTTTTTGTTCGTTTTAGAGTTTTTGTTGCTAAAAAAAATTCTTTCCTAGTATGTTTCATCCAAGGCCCTATCCTGACTTCAGAATCACCATAGGAGCGAGCTGTATCGATATGATTTATTCCGTACTGCTGCAAAAGCTCAAACACCTCATCAGCCTCTTTTTGGGACACATCAGCTAAGGCTACAGCCCCGAATATTGTTCGACTACTGCTATGTCCAGTTCTTCCAAATTCAACTTTTTCAATCATATTCCACCTCAAATGTTGATAACTTACTACAACGTTAATTATGCTTCATCACCAGATGATATGGTAATTTCTTAGCAGAACTTTCCCATAGGCATCAGATAGATGACGAAGAAGCAGTCCTATAAAAATAACATAAGGTTACACCACGTATTGGACAACCGAATTGAAGATTTTTTAGAATACCAAAGGCAATACGGGTTCTGGCTTTCTGTTTATAACGCTCAATGCATTTTCTAATGCACATCACAAGCTTCTTCTGTTACCCGTAGCGGCTATCCATAAATCCATACTAACACTGATTCAAGCTTTTACAAACTATTTTTTCTAACGCTTACTACACCCCTTAAACGATTGTAGTGAATGCTTGATTTAGATTGAAACCCTTTTTAAGTTGAATTACTAGTGAAACAAGGCAAGTTCTTGCCAAAGGATTAATTTTAGCTCATGATAGAGTCATGAAATTACATTATTTTGATTGGGCCGCTACCGCACCGATAAGCGAACAGGCCCTCTATACATATCATAAAGTGGCAAAAGAGTAACCAGGCAACCCCTCCTCTCTACATAAAGAGGGGCAAAGATCGGCTAAACGACTCGCTGCAGAAAGGGAAAAGACAGCAGACCTATTACAAGTTGCCCCTGAACAGATCTA
>JAQVOO010000202.1 GCA_028702575.1 Sphaerochaetaceae bacterium | reverse complement strand
TTGAACATGATAATAGCATCGCTGTAGATCCAATTTCTGAAATTATTACTACCACTGGGGCTATGGCCGGATTGTATCTTTCCCTGCAGGCAATTATTAATAGTGGAGATGAAGTTATACTTCCCTTGCCTTCTTGGCCTAATTATATAAATCATGTGATTATGGCTGGAGGTAGACCTGTCTTTCTTCCCACAGAAGCTTCCGATGGATTTTCTATCGATCCTGAAAGGCTAGCTACCCTAATTACACCACGTACTAAAGCTATCTTAATAAACACCCCGATGAACCCGACGGGAGCGGTCTGTACCCGAGAAATATTACAAGCTATTGCTGATCTCGCTATAAAATATAACATCTATGTTATCAGCGACGAAGTATACGAATACTTCATTTGGGATGGAGCACAACATATCAGCATTGCTTCACTGCCAGGAATGGCTGAAAGGACTATCACGGTCAACAGCTTATCAAAATCTTATGCAATGACCGGTTGGCGAATTGGCTATGTAGCAGCTCCAGCGCCAATAATAGCAGCAATCATTAAATTACAAGAGAACATCTATGCCTGTGTAAATTCAATAGCACAGGTAGCTGCCATCGAAGCCCTCACTGGAACTAGAAAATATTTAAACGAGATGATTGAAGAATATCGTAAACGGAGAGCTTATATGATGAGCGCTCTCTCTACTATAGAAGGATTACGTCCTATCAAACCGTTTGGAGCATTTTACATGGTTGTTCAATTGGAGAAGAAGGGAGTTAATTCCTGGGATTTTGCAATGAAGCTTTTAACGGATGCAAAAGTGTGTGTAGTGCCAGGGGTAGCTTTTGGGAGTTCTCCATCTGAATACATCCGAATTACTTATGCCACTAGTATGATCCAACTGGAAAAATCCATCGCTAGAATTCAAAAATTTATGGAGCACCGATAAGGCCACCTTTTGCAGGGCTTTTATTATGTACATGTTGCAAGAAGAAGGGGAAATAACATGAGTGTTTTTGAAGTGATAATGCTTGTATGCTTTGGCTCTGCTTGGCCAGTATCGATCTATAAATCAATTAAAAGTAGAACGACAGGGGGCAAGAGCCTGTTCTTTTTGATAATTATTGCAATTGGATATATATCTGGAACCATCCATAAAATTTTATTTTCCTTGGATTGGGTTATGGTTTTATATATCCTCAACTTTTGCATGGTCGCTTTTGATATTATGCTCTATTTCAGAAATAAAAAACTTGAACATAAATGATTAAGTCGGTAATTAACAGGGCAAAAGAGGATGTTCTAGAAGGAAAATAGTGACGGCAATGAAAAACTATTCATTGCCGTCTTACGATGTTCAATCTTTATGAAAAGCTATGCTGTTTTACTCGAATTCTGCCATGTAGTTCTCAGGAGTTACAAGCTGACCACCAGTATCGATGAACAAACCTGGGAACCCTTCTTTTACCATACCACCTTCAATAGGCTTGCCATCGAGGATGTTGTTGATATTTTCTACACTGAGGTAACCCATCTGGTAGAAATTCTGCCCAACTGCTACATCAATCAGCCCCATGTCAAAGAAATCCTTCGAGGAGGGGAAGACGTCCATAGTAACCACTTTGTGATTGTCTGGGTCAGCGAGCTTCCACTTAATCATTTCAGGCATAGCACCAGGTTGGACGATATAAGGCCAACCACCAGCCATGAACCAAGCATCAAGATCTGGGTTTGAGCGAGTATAGTCTTCAACAATAACAACTGATTTGTCGACATCATCATCACACGCACCAGTATAGACTACTTTAAGGTTTGAACCCTTAATCGTATCTAAGAATCCGGCCTTACGTGATTCAATATCAAAAGCTCCTGGAATACCTTCAAGAATAGCTACGGTAATCTCTTTTTTAGGATGGCCTTCATACAATCTCAGCATCTCTTCACCGCACGTTACACCAGCTTGATAATTTTCGGTACCAGCATAGAACGCACGTCCGCTCTCGGGAGAATCAGCATCAAAAGTAGAAACCACAATCCCAGCATCAATAGCTGCTTTGAGTACATCTTTGAGTGCATCTGGGTGGTTACAACTAATGGCAATCCCATCAACGCCTCTTTGGATTAATCCTTCAACAACCTCAACTTGCAACTGAGCTTCGGCCTTAACTGGGGCAACCCAATCAACTTTTACACCGAGGTCTTTGCCAGCTTGTTCCATACCCTCTTTTGCAGGGAGGAAAACAACGTTCCCCAATTGTTGTGGTACCACTACTATCGTCCGCTGAGCAGCTTTTTCTGCTCCACCGGCTGCAAAGAGGACCCCTCCTGCCAAAATAGCAAACAGCAGTGTCAAACATACTAGTTTCTTCATAGACAACTCCTTTAATTTTCTCTATTGCTTAGCAATAGGTAATACTTACATATACGCGCTTATTTCTTTGTATTCCGCAGTTGATCCAATATAACCGCAATAATAATAACTAAGCCTATAACGAACTGTTGCCAGTGCGATTTAATAGAGAGCAAGACCAAGGCATTGCGTAAAATACCCATGATCGCAGCCCCAATTACGGTACCAGCAACTGTTCCCACTCCACCAGTAAGCGAAGCGCCTCCAATAACCACGGCTGCAATCGCATCGAGCTCATACCCATTTCCCGCAGTCGGTTGGCCAATGCCAAGTTTAGAAGCAGTAATGATCCCAGCAAAAGCATACATACAACCACCTACCGCATAGACCATAATCTTGAGCCGATCGGTGTTAATTCCCGAGATCTTGGTTGCTTCCTCGTTGCCACCTAGCGCATAGATGCGGCGCCCAGTAATGGTCTTATTGAGAAAAATGGAAAAGATGATGGCGATGATCGCCATAAGCCAAATCGGGGTAGGCACCTTCAAAATAGAGCCCTGACCAAGAAACAAAAATCCAGGTAAGACTCCCACCACTGGATACCCTTCGGTGATGATATAACACATACTACGGGCAATACTGAGCATCCCCAGCGTAGCAATAAAGGGAGGAAGATGCATCTTCACAATGAAGAGCCCATTGATCAACCCTAGCAACGTTCCCACAAGTAATCCCAACAACACCGCTGGAAAAACGGGCAAATTGAAATTCACCATTCCCATGGTTGCAATCACACCCGAAAAACCAAAGATAGAACCAATAGAAAGGTCAATTCCCCCCGTAATGATTACCAACGTTACGCCAATACCAGCAATGGCATAGGCCGAAAAGTTCTTGGCAACCGATAAAAGGTTACTTGCTGTCCTAAACGGAGGACTGATGATATACATGACAATACACATGACTGCCATGACAATAAAAATTCGAAATGATTGGGTCTTTACCACTGCCCCGAACCAGTTCCCTAATACCCGTGATGTTCTCTTACCTACGGTCTGTGCACTTATATCTTCCATTACCATTCCCTCTCATTGTTAAGAAATTGCCATTTGCATTATATTTTCTTGACTCGCTTCTGCGCGCATCAATTCGCCCTTTACCCGCCCCTCATGCATAACCACTATCCGGTCAGACATCCCAAGGATTTCTGGTAACTCAGACGAGATCATAATAATCGCCACTCCCTGCTGCGCTAACTGGCTCATCAGCAAGTGGATCTCTTTTTTGCTCCCTACATCAATACCCCGGGTGGGCTCATCTAAAATTAAAATTTGAGAATCGGTGGCTAACCACTTACTAATGGCAACCTTCTGCTGATTTCCTCCCGATAGGTTACGGACCCGCTGCTCCATTCC
>JAQVOO010000201.1 GCA_028702575.1 Sphaerochaetaceae bacterium | reverse complement strand
GTTCTCGGCGTATAAACTGTAAATCTGCCATGTGGCTCACTATAGGTGGTGGAATAATTGATGTCAACTCTTTATACTAGAGGCATGAAAATAGAAGTACTTGCAGATTATATATCTACACGATTGAGCCTCGACGAATTTGTTGACGTCGATGCCTCTTTAAATGGCTTACAGGTGGGCCGCCCAGGTAAAGAGATTAAAAAAGTAGTATGTGCCGTTGACGCCTCTTTAGCGACCTTTAAAAAAGCAGCCGAACTGGGCAGTGATGCTATCTTTGTCCATCATGGCCTTTTTTGGGGCAAGCCGATTGCAATCACCGCTGTCCATTACGAACGTATCGCAACCTTATTGTCTCATGACATTGCCCTGTTTGCAGCCCATTTGCCACTCGATGTACACCCTGAATTGGGTAATAATGCCACGATTGCACGCAAATTAGGAATTACAGAGCCACAACCTTTTGGAGTGTATCATGGCCGTCCAATTGGGTATAAGGGGACGTTAAGTCAGAGTCTGGATGTTAACACAATTGCGAAGATATTAGATTTAGGGCCCGAAACGGGCTTGCATATTCTCGATTTTGGTAAAAAGGAAATCTCTACTATTGGGATTGTTTCAGGCGGAGCCCCGAATACAGTCCAAGAGGCGATTGATTTACAGTTAGATGCCTTCCTTACAGGAGAGCCTTCCCACGCGATGTACTCCTTGTGCCAAGAAGCTGGCATAACGATGATTTGTGGAGGCCATTATGCGACAGAAGTTTTTGGAGTGCAACAAATGGCACAAGATCTTGCGCTAAATCTAGATTTAGAGACAACGTTTATTGCACTTCCAACTGCACTGTAGTAGGATGAAATCCACTATGGAGCATACACGACGAGACCGCTTTCTTCCTAGTCTACTCACTTTGGGCATTATTGGTGTTGATCAACTCACTAAAGCTTGGGTTGTTGCTACAATTCCGCAAGGAACGGTGCATGTTTCTTTGTTCTCCGATTTCTTGTGGATTTGTCATGTGAGAAATTTAGCTATAGGGTTTAGTATTGGAGCGGAATTACCTGATCCATTAAAGTTGATCTTCTTTATTTTCATTCCGCTTGTATTATTGGTATTACTTATTATATATATGATCCGCTCTCATGATATTTCCCTGTTCCAGCGGTGGATGGTGGCGGGAATCATCGGTGGTGGTTTGGGTAATATAATTGATCGCATCTTTCGTCCAGCTGGAGTTGTTGACTTTGTAAGTGTGCGGGTTTATGGATTATTTGGATTTGATCGATGGCCTACATTCAATGTTGCCGATGCTTCTATCGTGGTAACAGGTATATTGTTGATGATTAATATCCTATTTTTCCAGAAGAAAACGCAAGTAACGGATGAAGAGAAGGAGATTCCTAATGAATAAAAAAGTAAATACACTCTTATTTATACTGGGTGCCACTATCGCCAATATTGTGATAATGGCTATATTGTTTTTATTGTGTTTGTTCCTCATTGCTCGGTTTGTTAACCCGGAAAGTTCATTAATGCCATTGTGGTTAGGCCTCATGTTTTTAGTTTCAATTGGAGGGAGCTTTTTTCTCTATACAGTGGTAATGAAACGAATTACTGCTAAGTTTGAATTAGAGAAGTACTTAGATCCAATTTTTTCTAGGAAAGGTCGTAAAGGTCCTAAAAAGGGTATGTAAGTATGATGAATGCCCGTACGCAACCAGTAGAACAGTTAGTAGAATCTTCATGGTTTCCGTTTTCAGATGAACCAGTAATTCCTGATGTCTGGTATGTTCCGCGGCTTTCTTGTCCTGTTTTCCTTTTTCCTGAAGATACACCTGATGGGAAATGGCATTTATTTGCCCATTCATGGCTCGGTATTCAACATTATGTTTCAGAAAGCGGCATTCGATGGGAACCCATGGGAATGGTTCAGGTGCGTGGAAAATATCCGTTCCTTTTCAAAGAGAAGGGACTTTTTCATATTCTGTACGAAAAGCATGGCCGCCCAGTTCCATTTGTTGAACGTTTTACAAAGCGGATGCGCAAAGATTATATTGAGGGTTCTCACATAGAAATGCGAAGTTCGAATGATTTGACGATTTGGAGTGAACCCCGAATATTGCTTGAAGCAAAAAACATTCCCTCAGCATCTGATTATCGGAAGAAACCAACACTCAGCCATCCGCAACTAGTTTCAGTCGATGGTGGCTACAGAATGTATGTGGGATCATCAAAATATGGGGAAAAGCCGGCCTCTACCCGTTATATTTGTACCGCTTTCTCCAGTACGCTCGACGGTCCTTATAAGGCTGAATCGCAGCTTCCGCTCTTAGAAGCAGTCCCAAACGATAGATGGCGAAATCTTGCAACAGGGCGGTTGAGTGTTTATAAGGGTAGTGATTCTTATGTTGCCCTCCAAAATGCACGCTATTGGGATGTAGCAAATAAGAGGCAATCTTCAGCTATTGTGTTATTAACAAGTATAGACGGGTTGCAGTGGCAACGAGCAGCGGGTGAGCCAATTCTTGTGCCAGCAGAAAGAGGTTGGACCAGTGCCCATATTATGACGTGCGATGTTCGTTATAAACAGGATGAGGCTTGCTGGTATTGTTATTTTTCAGCTACCGGAGAGAGGAAGTTCGGTTTCTTTCGCGAGTCGATTGGGTTGTTGATTGGCAAAATCCCAGCTTTGCGAAAACCCATTGGAATGCAGGAGTAATGGTGCTAATCTGACTCAACTCCTGCTGCAATAAAAGACTTATTTGTTTTACGGGCAACTTGTAACTCACGTTTGGTTTGTTTCCGTAATTCTTTCATTGTTAAAAGTTCTACCTGCTCAAGTGGTCTTCCACCGACAAACTGCATAATAGCCGCTTCAGTCTCTTCAGATCCTTCGGCAGCAGGGAACGCCAAAAAACCGTGAACTGTATTTTTACACTCAAGATATTTTACCGGAGTGTCAGCAGAAGCTAATGCCTCTGCATATAATTTTCCGTCGTCTAATAGAGGGTCATTGTCGGCCGTGATAATGAGCGTTGGCGGTAATCTTGAGTGATCTTTTGAGAGTAACGGAGAAAAGTTAGGGTTAAGGATATCTTTTGGTTCGCTTTGATAACTTTTAATAAAGAATTGCATCTCGCGTCCAGTGAGGGTAGGACTATCTTTAAACTGATTAAAGGAGTTGGTGCGAAGTCTTCCGTCAGTTATGGGGTAAATAAGAATTTGCCCAGCAATGGGAGGACCCTTTCGATCACGAGATAAGCGGCTGACTACTGCCGCTAGGTTTCCACCAGCACTATCACCCATTACAAATATACGTTCTGGATCAACTTTCCAATAACGAGCTCCTTGGGAGGCCCAGATAAGGGCATTATAACAATCTTCAACAGCGATGGGGAATTTGTGAAGGGGGGCTAGGCGGTAATCTACCGAAAGGACAGCAGCTCCGGTAAGCGATGCAATCCGGCCACAAATGAAGCTATACAAGTCCATATTACCCCAAACCCAACCTCCTCCATGGTAAAAAATAATTAAAGGGCGAAGACTAGTGAGTTGCCTTTTGACATTATCGCGACGTTGAAAAAGATAACTGGTAATCATTCCTTCATCGACTGGAATGATGAACGTACTTATTTCTACCCCTTTAGCTGGTTTTTTAAATAATTTGCGGGTAATCCAATTATTGGGGATGGACCGATTATTAATTTCATTAATTTGTTCTTCGCTAAGTTCACTGCCATTAAATTCACCGAA
>JAQVOO010000200.1 GCA_028702575.1 Sphaerochaetaceae bacterium | reverse complement strand
GGAGCGGTGTGTTCGTTAAGCTTTGATTCAAAATAGTGTATATATACATCGTACTCAGGGATTAGCTGGTCGAAATAAGTTCTATCGTAAGGTTTTGTATCGAAAAAGGCTATTCTTGTCATATAAAATTCTCCTCTCTGATCAACTCCATGATAGCATAAGCTAGCCAAAGGTTCTATTTGTGGAGTGAGATTAACACTCAACTACAGGAGCTACATCAAAATTCAAGGCCAGAGCGAAACAGAATTTTATGTCAAACATAAAAATTATTTGATTAGGTTTACAGGCCACACGAATATAACAATTGGCCAGCTGACAACTAACATATAGGATGTTTAATACGTAGACATGCGTAAAATGTGCAAGTTGAGAGCCTAACTATGTAACATAATGTTTTTCCAGAAAAGAGAAAATAATAGCCGACATCTTATTGAATTACGGCAAGTGGGAGCTCTGGCTATATCTTAATGCTGGTAAAGCGAGTACACTATATTTGAGTTGCTTAACTCACTTTTCTTGTGAGCTCCAATTATTTTGATAGCACTAAGAATCCAAAATCAAATGACAGCATGGACGTCATCAAACACACACCCAATCACAATGATTGGGGATGTTACAATTTGGAGGACACTATGGCTACTTTTAAGGACAATTTGTTAGTAAATCGAATTATCGCTCTACTCATTGGAGGATTGCTTGTATTTGCAATCATGAGCTTGACCGTTATTAAAACAGGTAAAAAAGAAAATACAGAATTGTCTCTTGCATTAGACGAATCTCGCTATGAAGCAGGACGACTCCTTGCTGATGCAAAAGCTCAATTAGAAAATAAGGATTATATTGCATCAAAAGCCACATTAGAAAAACTCTTTATAAACCAACCAGGTTCTCCTGAGGCTGTTGAGGGAAAAGCACTTTTCACCAGTATAAACACAGCAGAAGCGGTGGCTAAAGCGAGATGGGAAGCAGCTTTACCACAGGTTAAGGAAGATTGGTCACAAGCAATGGCTGCTGAGTTGCGTGCTCAATCAGCTAAAGAAGTGGCCGAGATGGAAGCCGATTTAGACAAAACTATTGAAAAAGCTTGGGATAAAGCAAAAGCAGAAGTTCGAACTACTTGGGAAGCACAAGAAAATATAACACCTGTTATTTCGTAAAGAATTAATTCCAGTGACTATTAGCTAATATTGATAAAATAGTCACTGGTTTTTTATGATAAATACCTGTGTAGCAAAATCCTTTTCATGTTTTATTATATGGCAGGGGTCTTTAACCTAGTACTGATTAGGCCATTAGAGCTAGATGCTGTGCTGGTAGTTCTTAAAGACGTATAAATAACACTACGTTTTGAAAACTGATTAAACAATACCATAGGCCGTATGATAGAGCCGGTTTAATTTTCTCTACAAACACAATGCGAATCCCAACACAAAAGCTTAAAAGATAATGACGAAGCTATCTAGAAAACGGGTGGTGGAAGCACTCGCCTATACGGTATGTGGTGGAATTTATCGGCTTGTTTAAAATAAAGAGTTATTTTTTGATTAAATTTTGTTACAAACCACAATTTGTATATTAATATTGACGATAATTGTGGACATAGAACAGTTCTTTACCTATCATGCACAATAATTATTACTATAACGGAGTTATAAATGGAAAAAAGGGTTTACCTAGTGCGTTGCTGATTATCTTGTTAATTACTGCAACTATGGTCGCTTGTGATGATAGTCCTGTGAGGGTTATTATGGTTGCTAAATCTGGAGGCGAGTACGATACCATCCAAGCGGCAATTGATGGTGCTGAAAATGGAAATACGATTTTAATTGAAGCAGGGACTTACACAGAAAATGTATATATAAATAAACGACTAACCCTGAAAGCAGATGCAGATGTAATTGTTGATGGAACAGTTCAAATAACTGTAGAAGATGTTAAAATTGAAGGACTAACAGTAAAGCCTAAAGCTACACATAGAATACCTGGAATATCTTCACCAATAGCTTTTTTCGTAGGAGCTAGAGCAAAGGTGTCTTTTGATAACGTAATTGTGGATGGCGGAAATCCTGATAATATAGGCACTAAAAAAGGGATAAAAGCTATGCCCGGTGCGGCATTTACAGTTAAAAATTCTACATTTGAAAACTTAAAAACGGGTATATTCGTTAATGGAATTAAAGAATCAACACGGACTACCATGGCCGCTGATGATAATACCTTTACTAACAATTGGGCGGGTATAGGTGGAACTGAGTCTTCCGATGTAACTATTACTAATAATACTTTTGAGTCTATCGCTCCTGGCGGAGAAGGAATAGGATTAGGAGAAGGTGTTGTTATGTATGATGCAGAAGGTACTGCCATTGATGAGAATGCTCTTGAAGACACTAATACTTTCACCTATACAGAAGGAAATAAAGTTAAAGATTATAGAGACATAACCTAACTATCTAACCAAGTAACAAACGAAGGGGTTGTTTCAAAAGTCTGAGCAGAATCAGGCTAAAAACAGCTCCTTTTTTGTGTTGCCAGTACCAGTATGTACCTAGAAAAAAAGTGAATCTTTACCAGCTTAAGCAGTACCTAAACACTCTCCACAGCATTTTTCTTGTTAATTTTAGATAACGGCTGCATTTTCTTCTAGATTCTTTATTCCATAATAGAAGAAGAAAGCGGTTACAAGAGTGGAGAGCATATCAGCAAACGGCGCTGCAAAGAGAATCCCTTCCAAGCCCCAAAATAAGGGGAATATTAAGATAGCAGGTATAAGAAAGATAACCTGGCGTGAGAGGGTTAAAAACATTGCCGAGCGGGGTCTACCAATAGCTTGGAAGAAATTTGCTCCAATGATTTGAAAACCTATAAGTGGGGCAAATAAGAACCAACGTCTGAGGGCAAAGCTTCCGAGCCTGAGCAGATCCGGTTCGTGGTTGAATAAAGAAACCAACTGGGTGGGAAAAAAACGTGTGGCAAGATAGCCAATCATTACTAAGGCTGAAGCTGCTAAGATACCAAGCTTGGCTGCTTCCTTGACCCTGTCGAACTGCCTGGCCCCAAAGTTAAAACTAATAATGGGCAATACCCCTTGATTGATGCCGATAACCGGCATGATCAGTAGAGTTTGGAGGCTATTTACAATACCCATGGCCGAAATCCCTAGGTCACCTCCATAGGCAATGAGGGTCTTGTTGAGCACAACATTCAACAGGCTGTTGGCCAGTTGGAGGGTAAAAACAGGAATTCCCAAACTTATGATGGTCAATATTAAAGCTTTTCTAAGGCGCATGTTGGCTCGCCTTAATTTACTCCTACTACGCTTGCTGAAGAAGTAGCCGACGACCCAAATGGATGCACAAATTTGACTGATGACTGTTGCTAAGGCCGCACCTGCCATACCCATATCCAGTACAAAGATGAAGATAGGATCTAATAGCAAGTTGATACCGGCACCAAGGAACATAGAAAGCATGGCTATTTTTGGATTCCCGTCAGCACGGATGAAGTTGTTCATCCCCATACTCATTATTTGAAATGAGGCTCCTAAGAAGATGATGCGCATATATTCTTTGGCATAGGGCAACACTTCCACGCTGGCTCCAAAGAGGGTGAGGATCTGAGTAAGGAATATTTGTCCAAAGATAGTAAAGGTAAGACCTGCTAGCAAAAGGAGACTGAAAGCGTTCCCCATAGCTTTTTCAGCCTCTTCTTCTTTCTTTTGTCCCAGCTTTATAGCAAAGAGGGTCGCCCCTCCAATACCAAAGAGCAAACCCAAGGCTATCAGGATGATCATAATAGGGAACGAGACTGTGA
>JAQVOO010000037.1 GCA_028702575.1 Sphaerochaetaceae bacterium | reverse complement strand
ACAAGCGCCTTAAAGCGACCCATGTCGCTGATAATTCAGGAATTAATGATGACCATATCATCCCTTTTATGGGCACGGTAGATTGGCGTTCGATTATGCCTGTTCTTCAAGAGATAGATTACCAAGGTGACTTCACCTATGAAATTCATAATGTCTCCACACGCATTCCCGCTTGCTTATTGTCCGATATCGGTCGCTACACAGTAGCGGTGGGTCATACTTTGCTAGCTATGCAGAGGTGAGTTTATACTTCGAACTTCTCAATGTTCTCTATAAATTGTTTGAGCATTGCAATTGTCCCATTAACGCCCAACTTAGCCGAATTGATCGTTAAGTCATATGCGAATGCATTACCCCATGTTCCTGCTGCATAATAATCGTGGTACTTTTTCCGTTCTTTATCATACTTTGAGATACGCGCAAGAGCTTCTTTAATCTCTATTTTCTCATATTCAGCGATTCTTTTAGCACGCACTTCTTCCGGTGCATGAATAAAGATAGAGAGGTGATGGGGGTGTTCTTTGAGAATATAATCCGAACAGCGCCCGACAAACACACTGGGCCCCCTTTCGGCAAGTTGTTTAATAATCTCATACTGGGTGAGAAACAGGGTATCGCTCAGTGGCATATTATAAATTGCCGTAGTAGGATGACCCATGGTAGGAATACTAGAAGGTATTGTATAGAGAAATCGGCTGGCAGCCTTCTCATCGAGATTTTCAAGGACTTGTTTGCTCATACCACTCTTTTCAGCAGCCATTGTAATGAGTGCACTATCATAGAAAGGTATTTCACAAGCTTCTGCTAGACCACGACCAATCTCACGCCCCCCACTTCCAAATTGCCTGCTAATAGAAATAACCGTGTGTATACTCATAAAGTTCTCCTTTCACACCTGTATTGTAGCCTGAACAGGCGGAGAGGGAAAGAGAAATTTATTCGTCATGTAAGTTTGCAGAAGGAAACTTAGGTTCACTTGTGGTATGTAGCCCTAATTTACGTAATCCATTGGAGTCTCCTACTGAAGGTAAGTGGGTAAGGTGTACTTCACACTCACGTAAGAGCGGTAACTTTTCAAGAGCGTATTGGGCTGAAGGATTGATTGGAGCCGACATCGCCAGACAAATTAAAGTTTCATCGAGATCCAGACTAACTCTGCGTCCACTGAGTACATCCCGTTTTAAGAGCCGAATTGACTCTATAGTTTGCTTAGGAATTAAATCTATCGCTTTGGGGATACCTGCTAGTTTCTTAGCAGCATTTAAAACTAACGCTGAAGCAGCATGTAATATTTCTGAGTTGGAACCGGTCACTAAGGTTCCATCGGGTAGTTCTATTGCCGCAGCACACACTATGCCATCACGCCCCTTCCCCTTCGCTACTGCTTTTTTTAAAGCCTCTTCAGCAGCGGGAACCACCGTTCGCATGGTAGTGGTAAGTTGTAAAGACTCCATCATAAGTTTAATCCGGCCAATGGTATCGGCTGTACCAATGCCTCGCGCATAATCACAGGCAGCTCTAAAATAGCGTCTTATAACCTCCTGACAAGCAGCTTCGCGAACTATTTTATCATCGACAATTCCAAATCCACACCGATTGACCCCCATATCAGTTGGTGATTGATAAAAAGAAGGGCGGTTGGTAATCCTTTCAACAATTCGCTTTAGAACAGGAAAGGCCTCCATATCCCGCGAATAACTGACCGCTTGGACGCCATAAGCCGATAGATGAAAATGATCAATCTGATTTACATCACCGATATCGGCAGTGGCTGATTCATAGGCTATATTGACCGGATGATTTATGGGGAGGTTCCAGATGGGGAAGGTTTCAAATTTGGCATAACCACTTTTAATATTGCGGCGGTAATCATGGTAAAGTTGTGATAAACACGTAGCAAGCTTACCACTGCCTGGTCCAGGTGCAGTAACCAGAACTACTGGTTTAGTCGTCTCTATATAAGGGTTTGCTCCATAGCCTTCATCACTAACAATGGCATCAATATCTGAAGGATAACCATCGGTTATTTTGTGGGTATAAACTTTAATTCCACGGCGGGCCAGACGGTTCATAAACTGCACTGCTGATGGTTGGCCGTTGAATCTGGTAATTACAACCCGTGTCACGGATAGGCCCCATTCAGCGAAATCATCAATCATCTTAAAGACATCGGTATCGTAGGTAATGCCAAAATCACTGCGGATTTTACGACGTTCAATATCTTCTGCATAAATACAAACAATGATGTCAATTTGGTCTTTCAAGGATTGAAAAACACGCATTTTTACATTGGAATCAAAGCCAGGAAGCACGCGCGAGGCGTGATAGTCGAATAAAAGCTTCCCTCCACATTCTAAGTAGAGTTTACCGTCACATTTTTCCATTCTCTGCAAAATAGCCTGTGTCTGTTCACGCAGGTATTTCTCATTGTCAAACCCCATCTCTAGCATGTAGTTCTCCCCTGATTATAATTACATTTTATTCTTCAAAAAGTATAGTTTGCGCTATATATTTACTTAATTCAACTCCTGAGAGTTTGGATATAATCGCTAAAGCAAATTCCACTGCACAGCCAGCAGCTCGGGCTGTAATAAGGTTACCATCTGTACACACCCGCTCAGTTCCAAATGTAAAATCTGGCATATTGACTTCAGCTCCGGGGAAACAAACAGCTTTGTGCCCCTCTAACATACCAGCAGGACCTAATACTACTGCCGGAGCGGCACAAATCGCAGCTAAAACAGCTCCAGAATTAGCAATAAGCAACATTTTTTCATTTACAGCCCAAGATGCGGCTAGGTTTTTAGACCCTAGTCCTCCACCGGGTAACAGCATCGCCTGATAATCAATTCCAGCATCTTCAATCAGGATGTCACAATGGACTTTTATATCATGAGCGCCGGTAATTTCCAGTCCATCTACCCCCGCAATTGTAACCTCATATCCTGCGCGACGAAGAATATCGATCGGTGTGATAGCCTCTATCTCTTCAAATCCATTAGCAAGCGCTACCAAAACTTTGACGTTATTAGAATTATTCATAACTCCACCTCCCACTTATTTTCCTTTAGACAGCGTCGCATAGGCACGCCGCACCGCTTCGACGGTTTCTTCCCATCCCAGACATCCATCGGTAATAGAAACCCCATAGGCCAAATCAGCCGGATTTTCAGGAATAACCTGACATCCCGAATGTAAGTTACTCTCCAGCATAAAACCGCGGATCTCTTGATGACCCCAAACAACTTGATCAACTACAGCACGTAAGACACGTCTTTGACGTCTAGGGTCTTTGCGTGAATTAGCATGACTACAATCGATTAATATAGCCGGCTTTAAAGCTAGATCTTGCATTAAACTTGCCGCAACTTCTATTTCTTCTTCATAGTAATTAGGAGCATGATCCCCTCCGCGCAAGATGAGATGCCCACAATCATTCCCAGTAGTATGATAAATAGCTAGATTACCTTGTTTACTCACTCCAATGAAAGCAGCACTCTCTCGGGCACTTTTGATAGCATTCACCGCTGTATTACATTCACCGCTTGTGCTGTTTTTAAATCCAACAGCTACCGACATCCCACTAGCAAGAGTCCGGTGAGTCTGACTTTCGGTAGTGCGAGCCCCAATGGAACACCAACTGAGCATCTCATCTATATATTGAGGGACGATCGGATCTAACATCTCACATCCTACGGGAACTCCTAGTGTGGTGATATCAATTAACAATTTACGTGCAGTGGCAATCCCTTGTTGAATGTCATACGAGCCATCGAGTTTAGGATCAAGGATGAGCCCTTTCCATCCCCCAATTGTTCTTGGTTTTTCAAAATAGGTACGCATCACAATGTACATTTTATCGGCAACTTCGTCGGCAAGTCCCCGTAGCCGCTGGGCATACTCAAGGGCAGCTTGCGGGTCATGAATCGAACAAGGACCCACAATGGCTAATAGACGTTGGTCTTTTCCTTGAATAATTTCATTTACCAGCGTTCTTGATTCGAGGATGCGTTGGGTGAGTTCGGCAGACACAGGATACTTAGAAGCTAATGCATCTGGAGTTACCAATGGTTCAGTACTACTTATTCGTATATCAATGTTTTCCTGCATAGCGGATCGAGGGCCTCCGTTCCCTATAGTATACACAGTAACATCCTCTTACAAGGCGAGAGTGTTACAAATTAATCTTGTTTCTGGTCATCATCAGTTTTTTGATGAGAAAATTTTTGTTTAATAGAATATAAGTAGCGTTTAATCTTCAATGTAGGAGTTCTTTCAAATGGTTCATCTTGTAAGGAAACATCTCTGATTCGGCTAAAAGAGCTCAACTCTCGGTTAACTTCTTCACGTAGATTACCCAGATAAGTAATCGCATTCTCTTTGGCTTCCTGCGCTGATAACTTCAAGTTTTCGGCCATCAGCTCGAAGTCTAATTTAATCAACGCCGCTATGCCTCCGTCATTATCTTCTAACACTAAGGACTCTTGAACATAGGGAAGATTATTAATTAACGTCTCAATAATCTCAGGGTAGATATTCTCTCCACCTGGTCCTAAAATCATAGTCTTGCTACGGCCTTTGATCGAAAGGCGCCGGCGCTCAATAATTCCCAGATCACCAGTTTTGAACCAACCATCATCCGTAAAAGACTCCTTAGTTAAGGCCTCATTTTTATAATAGCCTTGCATAACGTTGGGACCTTTGGCCACAATTTCTCCAACCTTAGTTTCAGGATCAGGGTTGTTGATTCGCAAAGAGACTCCTTTGAGAGCCGGTCCGACGGTTCCTGGTTTGGTTTGTTTTGGTCCTGAACCCGCTAACAGAGGTGATGTTTCAGTTAACCCATACCCGATAGCATAGGGAAACTTTGCTTCTTTAAGAAATAATTCAGTTTCTCTATCTAGAGCCGCTCCCCCTACTCCAAAGAATTTGAGGCGACCACCGAAGGTCCGCTTTAACTTGCGACCAATCGTGCGATTAATAAATTTCCTAAAAACCGGCTTGCGATATAATTTCGATAACTTAGGATTCTTGGCAATTTGAGGGACAACCGAACTGCGATAGATTTTTTCAATGAGCAAGGGGACCGATAACATGACATGGGGCCGAATCTTTTTCATGGCCGGTAATAAAATACTGGCAGCAGGAGCTCTTCCTAGAAAATGAATTTGAGCTCCGGTAATTAAGGGTAGCAAAAATCCAAGGGTGAATTCATATGAGTGAGAGAGAGGAAGAATTGACAAGAACCGCATCCCTGTTTTTATTTTAAAGAATTGTCGGACACACGCTGAGGCATTGCTGGTTAAGTTGCGGTTGGTTAGCATGACTCCTTTAGAGGCGCCTGTAGTGCCACTGGTATAAATAATAGAGACTAAATCATCTTCTTTTAGTGTCCTTTCGTGAATAAGTTTGAGGTCAACTTTAGTCCGTAGAATATCGCGTCCTGGTGCATTATTAAAATCATTTGACGTTGTTAAACTCGTAGCAATGGAGGCAGGTATAAAAAACATATCCTCCATCCGAATCAGCATATGGGAACCGTCAGTACTAAATTCAGTTATCTTTTCAAATACACGCGAAGAAACAATAGCGCACTTAGCACCACTGTGTTCCAAGATAGTGCTAACCTCACGATAGGAGAAATCTGGAAGAATGGGTACTGCCACACAACCGGCAGAAACAATAGCAAGATAGGCAACGGTCCACATGGGCTGGCTTTCACCAAAAACAGCAATCCGCTCTCCTTTAGCTATTTTATTCTCAATTAAAAAGGAGGCCATAGCATCAACTTTTTTAATGAGTTCATTGAAGGTAATTTGGCTCTCTTCATTTCCGATCAAGGCCATAGCAACTCGTCGGCCATGGCGCTTACTTGTCCGCTCTAAGGCATGACGTATGGTAAAAGTGTTTAATTCGTGTTTCATAATTAATTATCTCCTGTATCAAGGGATCCACAATACTGCGCCCCATGATGGCAGATAGTTCGAATCCCATTCCAGATCAAACTGGAATTGCAACTTTGTTCTAAAAAATCGGGATGATTATTATTTTTCGATAAATGACAAAAGTAGACCTTTTGCGGTGTTTGCACACTACAAGAGTTGAGAAAGTTAATAGCATCGTCGTTGGATAAGTGTCCATGAGGACCTGAAATACGTTGTTTTAACCAATAAGGATAAGGCCCATTTTCTAACATAGGCCAATCATAGTTAGCCTCCAAGAATAAAATATCGGCTTCTCGGGCATAGGCTTGCATTTCAGTATCAATTGAACCAGTATCCGTAAGAATACCAAAAATCCGTTGACCAATCTTAACAGAAAACCCGACCGAATGTGGGCTATCATGACGAGTAGGATACGCTGTTATGGAAAAATCACCAAGATCAAAACTTTGGTGACATTCAAATGTGCGCAACAAGTGGGCCGGAATTCCCAACTTAGCCAATGCTGCCCCATTTTTCTCTAGTAAATTGGCATTGACATAAATCGATTTTCCGGTCTGTCGGGCAAATACTCCTGCTCCACGCGCGTGATCAGGGTGCAGATGGGTAATACATACCCCATGAATATCTTCAAAATTGAGATCGGTGAGGGCAACACGTCGTCGCAATTCGCGTAATGAATAGCCAGCATCGATGAGTATAGCTCCCCTATTATAGCCAATAATGTAACTATTCCCCGATGAACCACTGCCCAATACTGAATAACGAATCATGAAGACTCCTGAAGTGTCTGCAAAAAGGTTACATTATGACCAACGATTACCTTTCGTGCTTTGCGTAACAAAGGAGTTTTAAGTAGTTGAGGATGGAGTCGAAGCTCCTCTTCTGGATCATAGGAGAGCCAAGCGTAGCCTTCCTTCTTATAATAAGTGGAATTTTCATCAATTAAAGAGGCACCATCAATAACTTGAAAAATATTATTCCATTCGCCATCTGAGAGGTTGCGTGCTAATAAATCGACAAATTGAAAATCGATTGAATGTTCTTTACAAAATCGGATCGATTTGCGAGTTTCTGCACATTTTTTGGTACCAATAACTTGTAGCACTTCTGCCTCCCATCTGTTTCCTACTATAACGAGTTCACCTTAGAGAGTCCAGTTGTCCTATCAACCCTTTCCTGACGCATTTAAGTATATTGTCTACTCAACAGGAACCGCTAAAACCTCCTATCCCACTCAAACCAAAACAGCCTCTGGTTGACAAAAACAGAGCAACCATTAATAATGTGCGCTCATACAAGGAGTCATCCCATGAACGACAGAATTTCCCTATTATTACAGAGAACACCGGGACCAGAAACAGTTATTGCTGAAGGTTGGGTACGCACTAAACGTGAAAGTAAAACCGTATGCTTCCTTGAAATAAACGATGGTTCTTGTTTAAAAGGGTTGCAAGCTGTTATAGATTTAGAAACATTTCAAGACAAAAATCTCCTTTCAAACATCACGACTGGAGCTGCTGTCTCTTGTACAGGAAAACTCACAGCTTCTCCCGGGGGAAACCAAGATGTTGAATTAGCGGTTGAATCAATTGTTTTACACGGGACAGCTCCAGTTGAAACCTATCCTCTGCAAAAGAAGCGCCATACACTCGAATATTTACGGGAGATTGCCCATCTGAGGGCCCGTACCAATACTATTGGAGCTGTTGCCCGAGTTAGACATACAGTTTCTTATGCTGTCCACTCTTACTTCAATGAAAAAGGGTTCTACTATGTGCATACTCCTATTATCAGCACCAGTGATGCTGAAGGCGCTGGTGAACAGTTTCTGGTAACAACGCTCGATCTGAAAAATGTCCCTCAAACTGCCACTGGTGCTGTAGACTACACGCAAGATTTCTTTGGCCAAAAAGCTGCCCTTACCGTGAGCGGGCAACTACAAGGTGAAGCTTTTGCTCTGGCACTTAAGAATATCTACACCTTTGGCCCTACTTTCCGTGCAGAAAATTCCAATACTAAACGCCACTTAAGCGAATTTTGGATGATTGAGCCAGAAATGGCCTTCTGTACCCTTGAAGGAAACATGGCAATTGCCGAAGAATTTTTAAAATATGTCTTCTCTGCGGTCTTGGAAAATTGTGCTGAAGATATGGCGTTCTTCTCTAAATGGGTCGAAAAAGGAGTTGCCGATACTCTACACACAGTAATCGACTCACCATTTATTCACATGACGTACACCGATGCTATTAAAGAGCTCACCAAAAATAATCACGCATTTGATTATCCTGTAACGTGGGGCAGCGATCTACAAACGGAACACGAGCGATTTTTAACCGAACAAGTCCACCGCGGTCCAGTCATTGTGACCGATTACCCCAAAGAGATCAAAGCTTTCTATATGAAAGTCAATGATGATGATAAAACAGTGCGGGCCATGGATGTCTTAGTTCCTAGGCTTGGTGAGATTATCGGTGGAAGTGAACGTGAAAGTCGCATTGATGTATTAACCAAACGGATGACTAGCTTACATTTGGATCCGCAAGATTATTGGTGGTATCTAGATTTACGCCGCTATGGGAGCGTACCACATGCTGGATTTGGATTAGGCTTTGACCGAGCTATTCAATACATTACCGGTATGCAAAACATTAGGGACGTTATCCCCTTCCCTCGTGCTGCCAAACAAGCCGATTTTTAAATTAACGCACGGCATGGACGTGCATAGCTGCAAATAGTGCTAACTGTTGCAAAGTCCGTGCCCCTGTTTTTAAATATAAATTACGCTGATACGTTATTACCGTATACTTAGATATTCCTAAGGTGTGGGCAATCTCTTTAATACCGATCCCTTGTGCTAATAGCTCTAAAACTTGCTTTTCACGTTGAGTAAAAGCCTTAAAACTCGTTTCAATCTCATGGACAAAGAGGTGATTTTCACTGCGTAGTTCACTTACAATATGATGCATACAAGTGGCTAAGGGCACTCGGCGCGTAAATATTTGTAGATCTATTACTTGTGCTTGTTTTTGCAATGCAGAGGAGAGAACGACCATCGTGGTACCGAGATGATAATCAAGCATTTCCAGCTCCTTTAGAACACTCCTGGCCACTTCTATTTCATACGCTTCAAATAGTAGGGCGATAGATAGATCAAAATGATCCCCATGAGAACACATTCTTTCACTCTCGGTAAAACAGAAGGTTTCCAGAACAACTTCATTTTTGAGAAAAGAGAGGATCCAATAGCGAAACGTTTCGAGCATAGCATGGGTACTAGCTGTTACAAGTAGGTGTTTTTTATTCACACTAAATAAACGACAGGATATATAAAAATGCTTCGAATAGGTTTTTATGCAAACAAACGAGTAATTTCACGATCAAGGGCATTGGCAAAAGCTTGTACCTCACGAGGCCCCAAAGGCTTGGTTTTCTCAATGTGAATACCAAATTCCCGTAAATCGGTCATCAAATTACGCAAAGAGAGCCTTTCTCCAATTGTAGCTTTAGTATACACACCACCGCGATCATCTAACACTACCATGCCCAATTCAGCCAAACGATCAGCGAGAGGAATGTCTCGGGTGATAGCAATAGTATCTTGGCGGCCAATTTGAACCAAAAAGTCATCCGCACTATTATCACCCTCTTCGACTATAACCATACGGACCAGCGGATTACCTTTACTGTCAGAAAGTTGTTGCTCTTGAGCTTCTACCACATCGGGTAAAGACCTGTCGGCAACAAAGACTGCCGGTACTTTACGATTCAGGACTGCTTTGAGAATTATGGTGCGCAATTGACGTGGACAAGAATCGGCATCAACAAACAACTCAGCTTGCTCAAGATTAGTAAATTCCATGTATGCACCATACTCAGAGACTTTAAAAGGGTCAATCCCGATTATCCTATCGGTAAAAACATTTTGTTTATCTGATTACATACTATATTTACGATGTTGAAATCAAACTGTTAAAAGGTCTTTTTGGAAGTTGCAAAGATAATTACTACCCTACCAGAGCCCTTGCAGTAGAGCGCTAAAATATCCTATGATATTGTTATATATCCACATAATAGGAGAACAGCAATGGAGTATTCACCATTACAGAAAGCACGGTATGCCTACCAACCTAAGTTACCCAGCATACTACGAGAAAAAATTGATACTATCGTTATCTCTAAAGGTGCTCTTAGCAAACCAGAGACAGACCAACAAATTATTAAAAAACTATTTCCCCACACCTACGGCCTACCCCAAGTCACCTTCTCCAAAGGAAGTTCCACAGTAGGTGCCAAACCTATCCATGTGGGTGTTATCCTTTCAGGTGGGCAAGCACCCGGCGGTCATAACGTGATTAGCGGCTTGTTTGATGCTTTGAAGAATGCGAATAAGGCCTCACGTCTTTTTGGTTTCCTAGGAGGACCTTCTGGTATTCTACATGACCAATCCTTAGAAATTACTTCTGAAATAATTCAAGAATACCGCAATACTGGTGGATTTGATATTATCGGCAGTGGTCGCACTAAATTAGAGACCGAAGAGCAATTTGAGGTTTGTGCCAAAGTTTGTCATAAACATAACATTAGTGCGCTGGTTATTATCGGTGGTGATGACTCAAACACCAATGCAGCAGTACTTGCTGAATATTTTCTACGTACTGGTGCTAATATAACCGTTGTAGGTTGCCCTAAAACAATTGACGGGGATCTCAAGAACAAACATATTGAAATCTCTTTTGGCTTTGATACCGCAACCAAAACTTACAATGAATTAATTGGCAACCTTATGCGAGATACAAACAGTGCGAAAAAATATTGGCACTTTGTGCGCCTCATGGGAAGGAGTGCTAGCCATATTGCACTTGAATGTGCTCTACGCACCCAACCTAACGCTTGTTTAATTGGTGAAGAAATTGAAGCGAATGGCACCGAGCTCACTGAAATCGTCGATTACTTAGCCTCAATTGTAGCAAAACGTGCCGAAAAAGGGCGTAATTTTGGGGTAGTCTTAATTCCAGAAGGAATCGTCGAATTTATCCCTGAGATGAAGACACTTATTGCTGAATTAAACGATTTGCTAGCAAAAGAGAGTGTGGCATATGGTACCCTCACAAGTTGGGGCGAGCAAGCGGATTTTATTACAAAAAAGCTTACAGCAACGAGCGCGCATGCATTTACATCACTTCCGACCCTCATTCAAACCCAACTGCTTAAAGATCGTGACCCCCATGGAAACGTCCAAGTTTCACTCATTGAGACCGAAAAGATGTTGATCCAGTTGGTAGCTGAAAAACTAGAAGAGATGTCCAAGGAAGGAAAATATAAGGGCAAATTCAGCACACAGAATCACTTTTTTGGTTATGAAGGACGCTGTGCCTTCCCTTCTAACTTCGACGCCGACTATTGCTATAGCTTAGGGTACAATGCCTTCTTGCTCTTGGCTAACGACTGTAGTGGTTATATTTCATCGGTAACTAACTTAACCGCTCCGGCAAATGAGTGGAAAGCAGGTGGCATTCCAATTACCATGATGCTGAATATGGAAAACCGACATGGTAAGTTAACTCCTGTGATTAAAAAAGCTCTTGTAGAATTAGACGGTGCTCCATTTAAATACTTTGCAGCTAAACGGGATGATTGGGCTGTTGAAACAAAGTTTATGTATCCTGGTGCAATCCAATACTATGGACCAACCGAAGTTTGTGACCTAACCACCAAAACATTGGAGCTGGAACACAGTACATAATCCTAATAAGAAATCGAGCCACTAGATCTACTCTGGTGGCTTTTTTTATGGGCATCAATTCCCTGTATCTTGTTATTCTTCCAATTACCCTAAACAGGGAAATAGACCATTTGATAATTTTTTATCGCTTTCCCCTCTTTTTAATGCTAGTATACTAGCTATAGGGGGAACTTCATGAAACTAAATAACAAAATTTTTTCAGTTTTCGCTAATGATGCCGAAGGTTCTGTTATTGATGAAATCACCATTGGAATAGGTTACACAGCAGTAACTTTGACCGATGGCCGCTGTGGACTTTGTGCTACACTGTGTGATCCCAAACATGCTTTTTCTTTGAACACGGACCGTACCGATTATGAAGGGCGAGCTGCCATCCAATTATTACGCAAGATAAAGGAAGGAGATAATCACCTCTCGCGGGTAATGGCAGTGGCCTTGGTGAATGCGTTAAATCAACCTTTTGCCAAAGCCTTACCAGACGGACCCAACGATTTACACAAAGATTTTGACCTACCAAAAGGTGCAAAAATTGCCATGATAGGCCATTTCTCCCCGGTGTTTAAACAGTTTGAAGAGACAGGCTCTGAAGTGCGTTCACTAGACTTGGGCCGTGGGATTGGTAAAGCAAAGGAGTTTTACCCGTGGGCAACAGCTGAGGCTGATGTCCTGATTTTAACGGGAACAAGTATCGTCAACCAAACTATGATAGAGGTTCTAGACAAATTCTCAAGCCGCACCCTCCCAGTTGTGGTAATGGGGGCATCTACTATTCTCCGAGAAGAGATCTACGAAGACCTCCCTATCCGTTATGTGGCAGGTTCTGTGGTAGTAGGTAAAAAGGATCTCCTCAAGGCTGTCCGAAATGGGAGAGGAACTCTCGACATCCATTACCAAGCGAAGAATGTATTTTTAACGCTCGAGTAAGAAACACTCACCAAGTACAAAAAGATACTCTTCGGGAATTAGCAAAAGTTCCCGAAGGTTTTTTATATCTAAAGCTATTACTCTTTTATCACAGTAAAGATTGTAGAATGTGGGTAACGGTTTTGGAATCTAAAATCACCGGAGCATCTCTTTTAAGATCTTTTGCTCCGATCTCTTCGATCTCGTGCAATGAGAATCCAAAAGAACCTAAACTGGGTAGTTTAGCTAAACGATTAAGGTTTTCCAAGTGTTGAATAACCCCTTCTAGCGTACCCACATGCCAAAGTTTGGCAACCCGTTGCATTTTTTCTGCATAGATTGACCCACTTTCAGCTCGCTTGAGCATGGCTTTATTTATGGGCGTAATTAAGGAACCACAGACAAGACCATGGGGAACACTATGCAATGCTCCTAGCGGCCCAGCTAATCCATGCACATAGCCCAATCCCGCGTTAGCAATAGCAATGCCAGAAATATAAGCGGCATAAGCCATATCAGCTCGTAATTCAATTGAATCGCTTTTATCGGTCAATAATCCTGGTAATGCATTACCAGCCAATCCAATAGCAGGTAGCGCTAAGGCATCTATAAAAGGGTTAGCCCGCACAGAAGTATAGGCTTCTAGTAATTGGGTTAAAGCATCTAAACCACTAGCTGCTGTCACTGAAAATGGAACCGCAAGAGCCAAGCTTGGATCAATAATTACCATATCAGGGATATAGGCATCATGGCGTAAAGATTTCTTAAATCCATTGCTACCAATCTGCGAGATTACTGCATTTTTAGTAGCTTCACTTCCTGTCCCAGCTGTTGTGGGAACTGCATAGAGTGGTAGACGCTCAGCCGGTGGTGCCATATCGCCAACACCCTCTAAAAAACGCTTTACAGATAGTCCCTCTTTTTGTGTTGCCATCACTGCGACTGCTTTGGCTGTATCGAGGGCACTACCACCGCCGATGCCAACAATAACGTCACAATTGGCCTCTTTGACGATTTGCGTAGCCGCATCGACAGAATCAACTGAGGGTTCACCAGAAACAGGAAGGACCGTAACTGCAACTTGATCAAGGGTCTGTAAACAATCGGCAAATAGTTTTGTTAATGAAAATGTGGTACTAACCACAAAAGCAATCCGTTCAAATCCTCTTTGGAGTAACAGCGGAGCTAATTCTGTAAATGTTCCCTCACCAAACCTGAGATTTCCAGTTGCACTTATAGAAAAACGTTCAATCATGCCCCGTATTTACCTCACTGTTTTAGGGATGTGAATAAGGCGGTCTGTAGCATTTTCATTCTGTCTAAAAAAGATGGCTATATGACCTACCACTGTCACTACCTCAGCCTTAACGGCTAAGGCGAGTGCATTGGCTAACTCTTGTCGTTCATCCAGAAAATTCTGAAAACGAACTTTAACTAACTCATGCGCATTGAGAGCCTCTTCTAAGGCCCGTTCAATGCGCTCATCTGTCCCCTGCTTGCCGATCATGACAATCGGCTTAAGCTCATGGGCTCGTTTACGTAAATAATTTCGTGTTGCACTATCCATACCTATACTCTAACGATCCTTGTAAACTTCGGCAACTATATGGCGCTTAATCTTTTTCGTACTGGTCATCTCAAGCGGTTCATCGGCGATAGTAAGCCGTGTGATCCGCTTGTAGGGCAACATCTCTTTATTGACTTTATCGACTATCGTTTGCATATGGTTGAGCATTGCCTCAGCATGTTCTTTTTTATCAGAATGTTTTGTCTTTAATTCTTCGACAAACTTTTCATTGGGATAAATGATGGCCCGAATACCTTCTGATTTATTCTTTTTGTCGAGAAGGTACCCAAGCACACAAATCTGATCGATTTCATCATAGAGTTGGAATGCATCTTCAATTGCTTCAGGGAAAACATTCTTACCACCTTCAGTGACAATCAAAGATTTTTTACGTCCAGTGAGGAACACATAACCATTTTCAATATAACCGGCATCACCCGTGCGCAACCACCCATCTTTATCCAATACTTCGTCGGTGGCTTCCTGATTGCGGTAATAGCCTTGCATGACCATGGGGCCACGAACTACGATTTCTCCAATATTGCGAGAATCGGGGTCGAGAATCTTCATTTCTGCACGAGGAATAATCTTTCCAACTGAGGTCTCAATATAAGCATCGACCGGATTAAGGGTAATAATAGGGCTAGTTTCGGTTAATCCGTAGCCTTGTACAAAATCGATACCTAATTGGTTGAACAACTTAAAAGTTGAAGCTGGCAATGGGCCACCACCACTAATACAGATTCTAATTTTATCCATCGATAATTTAGCTAAAATACCATTGAACATCTTATGCCCTGGGTTGACTTTAAATACTTTCTTTATGAGACCACTAACAGACATCAGGAACCGGATAAGGCCATACACAATAATACCTTTTTCTTTAATCCCGCTCATCAAGCCTCTGAGCATCTTGTTAAAGAGCATAGGAACCGCGAGGAACATCGTTACATTCCCCTTTTTAAGTTCTTTCAATATTTGACTGACTATAAGTTTCTTACCAAACACTATTTCAGAGCCAACTGAAATCGCTTCGATAAACACCGCGAGCATCGTATATGAGTGGTGAATAGGGAGCAAAGCATAAAAGACATCGGTGGGAAGAACCGTCA
>JAQVOO010000036.1 GCA_028702575.1 Sphaerochaetaceae bacterium | reverse complement strand
TTTTGATGGTGGCCGTGTCTTTCATAAAACCTCCATTTGGTTTCTTTAAATATTTTCGTATATACAAGGAAATTATAACATGAGAGGTATATATAGTCTAGAGAATTTGTTGCGGTTTGTTGCAGTGAAGGCTCTCCAAAAGGAGAGCCCAATATAACTAATCACAAGAGAATTAAGTAAATTTTCCCATGGCTCGAAGTATTTTCTCTGCCGTAAAAGGCCAAGAGCGAATCCAGACACCCACTGCATCATGAATTGCATTTGCAATCGCTGGTGCGGCGCCATTGGTCGCAATTTCACTGATCGATTTTGCTCCATAGGGGCCAAACTCATCATCTTCATCAATCAAAATAGCCTTAAAATCATCGGGGGCCTCACTCATCATGGGGACTCCATAACGGGTAAAGTCGGCGGCCAAGCACACCCCATTAGCATCTAAGACCATATCCTCATAGAGGGTATGTCCAATAGATTTTTGGGCTGCACCATACATTTGGCAGAGGGCCAATTCGGGATTAATAGGAGTACCAGCATCTTGTAACGCATAGAACTTTTGTACTTTAACCGCTCCCGTTTTTACATTGACAGCAACTTGGGCAAAATGGGCACCATATGGAATAGCAGCATTCTCTGTGGCAAAAGTACCATAGCCAACTAATTGCCCGCGCCCAACGCCAGAAACAGCAGTATGAATCAATGTGGCATAAGATAACTCTTTACCAGATTTTTTTGATTTCACTATGCCGGGTGCGAAAAGCTCAAGGTCACTGACCTTTTCATCCATCTGGAGTGCCGCTTCAGCTAACACTTTTTTCTTCAGATCTAGAGCTGCCTTTAACGTAGCATTACCCGAGAAATAGGTCCCACTGGAAGCATAAGCTCCGGTGTCAAACATAGTGTTATCGGTATCGCCGGAAAGAATGGAAACCTTATCCATTTCGACACACATAACCTCACTCACACATTTAACACTGATTGTATCTAAACCTGTACCTAAATCGCTGCCCCCGCTGTGAATCATGAAAGTTCCATCAGTATTCATTACAACATCACACATTGAGTGATCAAGGCCAGGCAATCCTGACCCTTGTTGAATCATGGCAAAGCCTTTCCCGATTTTCCAATCAGGATCATCTGAAACTTCTTTTTTGCCCCAATCAATCATGCTTGCCCCTTGATCAAGAGCCTTACGCAAACCACAACTGCCCACTGGGACAACGGTTCCCTCGCGTCCTTCACCTAGACTTTTTAAAATCTCGAGCATAAAGCCCCGCTCGACATGGTTTATTTTAGCCATTTCTAAAGCATCGATATCGATAGCCTCAGCCATTTCAGCTAAACAGGTCATCAGGGCGTAAGAACCTTTTGGCGCTCCATATCCTTGGTAGGCTCCGGTAGGGGGAATATTAGTATAATAGGTAGTCACATCGAACTTCATGTTCGGGCAATTGAGCAACGGTAAAGTTTTCGAACACGCATTCATAGGAACAGTGAGACAATGATTCCCGTACGGTCCTGTATTTGCTCTCACATCCATATAAATTGCAGTAAGCTTTCCCTCTTTATTAGCCCCCATTTTTACCGTAATCCGCATGGGATGGCGGGTACTATTGGCGATAAATTCCTCTTCCCGCGTATTACGATAGAGAATTGGCTTTCTCGTAATCCAAGTCGCATAACCAGCCACATCTTCAACTAAGATATCTTGTTTTGAACCGTAGCCACCACCTACCTTTTCTTTAATTACATGGATTTTATTCTCTTCGATCCCACAGACTCGTGCTACAATCCGGCGCACGTGGAAAGGTACCTGTGTTGAGGCGTGCACCACCAAACGGTCATTGTCTATCTTTGTATAGACGATATGGGGTTCTAAAGGAGTACACTGAATTTGACTCGTCTGATACGTTCGCTCCAACACTACAGAAGCTTCAGCAAACCCCTTATCAACATCTCCAATAGCGCCGTGGGCAGCTGCTGCCACATTACGCCGGTTATCGGCATGCAACGGGAACGGATAGATGATCTTCCCTTCTCGGGGGTCTACCCCTTGATTATACTCAGCTAAGATCGCAGGTGCACCACTTAAGTATTCAGCAGCTCCATTTTGAACAACTGGAGCACCATCCGCCATAGCCTCTTCAACGGTGAAAATTGGAGGCAAAACTTCGTATTCTACCACAATTTTGGCTTTAGCTGCTAAGGCTTGAGCTTCTGTTTCAGCAACGATAGCTGCTACTCGATCCCCAACATGGCGCACCTTCCAGTTAAACAAACGACGATCATAGGGAGATGGTTCAGGATTACCTTGCCCAGCAGACATATAGAAGACATCAGGGCAGTTAGCTGCGGTAATAATAGTAACAACACCTGGCATTGCTTGAGCTTCTTTGATATCGATCTTGGTGATAAAAGCATGCGCATAGGGACTGCGGAGCATAACCAAGGAGCAAGCATCCGCATCTGCGCGGTCTTCAACAAACGATTTCCACCCTGCAACTAATTGCCGACCATCTACTTTTGGCTTTACTTTCCCAATATACGAAAGATGATCTCGAAATTCGGGAGCAATGGAAGAACTATACTTGCCAGTAGCCATCTTCTCTTTGGCTAATTCAACGGCAAGATAATAGTGTTCATATCCTGCATCTCGAATAAGGAGACCTGAAAGAGCATCTTGGATCTCTGCTCTTGAAGGATTGGGATTGTGTTCTAACAACCACGTCAACAAAAGCGCTGCAGCTGGAGCATTATAAGCGGACTGTACAATTCCAGCATCAATCATAGCCTCTTGAATAGGAGTTAACTCTCTTCCTTGTGCCAAAGAGTCGGGAGTACGAATAGTGGTTCCTTCCGCCTCAGCGGCAAGCATCAAATTAGCATAGATTGGAATATCGTTCACCAAAACAGTGTCACTTCCAGCAAATCCTTCTCCGTCATCGCTGTCGCGGACGGCAAAGTGACCTAATCTTACCAACAAAGTTCGTAGAGTTTCGCCAGGTTCTATGGTCTGGGATATCGATTTCCCATTGACTATACATTTCAAAATCATACGGCACCTCCTACACTAAGAGTTTCTAGACATGCCCGATAAAGTTCAGAAACAGCAGTTCCCAACAAGTATTTCTTGTAGGCTGCGCTTCCTGTAATGTCATCAACAAATGCTATATCAAGAGCGGCTTGCGTTGCCGCATCCTCCGGGGCATGGTATTGTCCATTTAATACGCCGTTTTCCACGGCCAACAACCGCACTACCCCACTTCCTTTAATTGCAGCACAGATGCGAATATCGTGTGGAGATCCACTTGAAGTATCAGCACCAAAAGAGATTGTTACGGCAGCTGGGCTTTGAACAGTGCGTGCGTAACGCCTTGAAGCTACAAAACGGTTGGGTTTATTGAGTACAATACCCAAGATTAAACTGCCGGCAAAATGTTCTCTGAAAGAATGGTATTCCCGAATAGGGATATTTTCCTCTGTGTATTTGCCATCATTGGCGATATCACCTAAGATCAAGCGCGCTTTAGCAGCAATTAAAGTCGGAAACAAATAAGAATCATCACGCGCCAACGCAATATTGCCTCCGATAGTAGCCATATTTCTTCTCGTGCGAGATCCACAATAGCGCAAGGCTTCTTTTATATATTCAGGCACAAGATCACTCTCTAAAGCCTCTTGAAAAGTTACGAGAGCCCCAATAGAGACAATCTCATCCTTTTCTTCAATAGTGGAAAGTTGCAACTGTGTAAGAGAAACAACTTTCGTACAGGCAACTGCAGAACCCAATCGCTGAATTTCCGTTCCCCCAGCAAGAAACACCGTACCATCTCCAGCTTTTTGTATTGCTTCCAAGGATTCCTGTGGTGATGTTGCTCGAATGAATTCGGTAATCATACCTCCTCCTTACGCTCGGCCTTAGCGAGCATTTCTTGACTAATTGCATTGGCCTTACAAACCAATTCTTCTTCATCAATACCAACCAATTGTCGTTTATCGACTACCACTTGTCCATTGACAATAGTGTAATCTGTTGTGTGATCACAACCGCAAAATAGGAGTGCGGCAACTGGATCTGATAACGATCCAGCATAGGGCAAGGTGTGCACATTAAAGATTGCAACATCGGCAGCCCAATTTTCTTCCAATTTTCCAACATTTGAAAAATTGAGTATCTGAGCACCATATTCACTGGCCATCTTGAAAGCTTGCCGAGTCGTAAGAGCATTAGCTCCTTTTTCAACCCGTTGTAACAAGAGGGCATTGCGAATCTCTCCCAGCATATCGGAAGAATCATTCGAAGCAGAACCATCGACAGCGATTCCAACCGGTATTCCCATTGCCAACATCTCCTGTACTCGACAAATACCTGATCCGAGACGCATATTCGAAGAGGGGCAATGAGCTATTGAAGAGCCGGTTTCCTTCAGTATGTTCAATTCATCATCATTAAAATGAATACCATGAGCGTAAGACACATCCGGTCCAATCAGTTCACATTCTTGCATCAGGGCTACTGGACGCTTACCATACATTTCAATGCAAAAATCATTTTCATCTCTTGTTTCTGCTAAGTGGGTATGTAAACGCACCCCGTATTTACGGGCTAAGCGGGCACTATCACGCATGAGTTCTTTTGTCACACTAAAGGGACTACATGGAGCTAAAACTATCTTATGCATCGCCATTGGTGATGGATCGTGATACATTTCAATGACCCGCTCGCTATCTTCTAAGATCTCATCGGCCGTCTGAACTACCGAATCGGGGGGTAATCCCCCATCTTTTTGACTTAGGGACATCGATCCGCGCGTCGGACTAAAGCGCATACCTAAAGTGTCAGCCGCACTAAATTGGGTCGCCATCAAATCACCAACATATCCACGTGGATAGAGATAATGGTGATCTGTAGTTGCGGTACACCCTGTCTTTAAAAGCTCTCCCATAGCAAGTAACGAGGAATAATAGACCCCGTCAGCATCTATGTATTTCCACACATTATATAAAAATCGCAACCAATCAAACAGCTCGGCATTTTGAACTGCCGGATGATTTCTGGTCAATGTTTGGTAGAAATGGTGATGGGTATTTACAAAGCCAGGAACTACCACATGTGAAGAACAATCGATTACTCGGGTGGCCTCACCCGTTCGTAAGCCCCCGTCGACTGCAATATGAGTAACCTTCCCTTCACTGATGAGCATATCGGCACCAGATATAGTTGGCTTGGCCGAATCGGTCATTAAACAGAAAATGTTTTTTAACAATATACTATGATCATGCATGACAACCCCTTAGGTAAGAATGATGTAACGAGGCCATGTAGAGGCCTCGGTCAAAAGATTCAAGAGGATACCATCGAATTGCTTTGAAGATAGGTATGTTTGCACACCCAACATCTTGAGTTCTACCCCACAAAGCACCGCTTGGTTTCTCCACTATTAGCGACCCTCCCGATCGTTCTACAAGACACCGCCGGGTTACAACCCGTGGACCCTCTCCTCGGAGAAGACCCATCCATGATGGGAGAGGAAACCATGGCGGGGATGGTACTTGGCACAAGGATTGTGCCAAGGTACCTCAGTTGCTTCAGTATACTACGAATTGGGCTCGTTTTCTAGTTTTTTCCTTCCAAACTATAGGGTAGCATGGCATAGAATGCAGCGCATATCTCGAGATCATCAATTCTGTTAATTTCATTCGGAGCATGAGCTTGGGATTCATCACCAGGGCCAAAACCTATTGCAGGAATTTTATGCCGCCCAGTGGTTGCCACGAGGTTCGTACTAAAAGTCCATTTATCAATAACTGGTTTCTTCCCAAAAAGGGCTTTATGGGCTTCTACACCAGATTGGACTAAGTAGTGATCTTCATCAATCTTCCAAGTTGGGAAATAGAGTTCTTGATGGTAATCTTTCTTTGTCCAACCTACTTTTTCGTACATCGGCATTTCGACGACGATATCTTTTGGATCATCCCCAGTGGCCTTGGCAATATATTCACGCACCTGGCGCATAGCAAGTTCAGCGTCTTCACCCCATGTCAGCCGACGGTCACAATAGAGCATAGCATAATCGGCTACTGCACATTGGGAGGGGCCATGGGCATCTATTTGAGAGACAGTAATAGTCCCTTTGCCAAGGAATTTTTCTTCATCAGGCAAGAGATCTTTGTTTAGCTGCTCAATAGCTAAGGCAGCTCTTGCAGCCTTATAGGAGGCATTCACACCCCGCTCAGGAGCGCTACCATGACACGAAATGCCCCTTAGAATTACTCGAATTTCCATCCGTCCACGGTGTCCACGGTAGAGTTGGCAACTAGTGGGTTCTGTTGAAACAACTAAATCTGGTTTGAAATTCTCTTCCTCGATCAAATATTTCCAGCACATTCCATCACAATCTTCTTCCATAACCGTAAAGGTGAAATAGACTGTATATTCTCCACCATAGCCAAGTTCTTTTAGAATCCGGCCAGCTGTAATCATAGAGGCTGCGCCCCCTTTCTGATCTGAAGAACCGCGTCCAAAAACTTTACCATCTTTAATTTCACCGCTAAATGGATCAAAATCCCAGTTATCTAAATTACCAACTTCAACGGTATCTACATGAGCATCGAAAGCTAACTTTTTGGGGCCATTGCCAACTCGACCAATCACACTTCCTAATCCATCGATACGTACTTCATCAAAGCCTGCCTCTTCTAACATCGTAACAATGAGACGGCATACATCTTCTTCTTTGCTACTGTACGACTTAACCTTGACCAACTTAGAGAGGTTTTCGGCAGTGTACTGACGGTACTCAGCCGCTTTCTTTCTAATCTTTTCGTGCATACTCATGCTTTTCTCCTTACATTTCCTTATCCCCAAAACTGGGGCTATGCTATAATTTGTCTACTTTTTTCCAAACTCGCTGAGCGACCTCGGCTGCTTTAGCGTAAATTTCTTGAATATCAAAACTAAAATTGCGGTGTTTTAAAATCATATTGCCTTCAACCATCACCGAATCTACACAATTACTACTGGTTCCCCACACTAAATGGGTGGCAGCATTATCACCAACCCACGGCGTTGGACTCTGGTAATCTAAAATGGTCAAGTCGGCTTTATAGCCAGGTGCAATACGACCAAACTGTTCCCCGAAATAGCGCTCCAATATTTTATTACCGCGGCTAAGCATGGTGACAAAATCACTAGGCCACCATGGACCACCTTCGTCTTTATGTTTAAAGAAAGCTATTTTAAGCTCTTCAAACATGTTTCCACCACAGCCATCAGTACCGAGCACGGTGTTCTCAAGTTGACCTAATCCCTGACAATAACCAACATGGTTATTCATATTGCTACGGGGATTATGGGCTAAGAAACTCTTACGCTCATTTATTAATTCAATCTCCCCCTCGTTTAACCACAACCCATGGACAAGCAAGGTGTTATCAGCAAGGAGATCGAAGGCATCGAGCCGGGCGATAATATCTTTATTATACCAGTGATGGGAGTGGACCGTATCATATTTGTCCTCTGCAACGTGTAGATGCATACCCCGTTTTGTGCTTTCACAAGCATCCCGCATCAGTTCCAAACCTGCATCGGGGATAGTAAAAGGGGCGTGACCACCGATCATCGCCTCGACTAAAGGTTTTTGGCCACTCTTGCGTAGAGCATCTACGCTCTTAGCAAAAGCAATATTCTCTTTAACACCGGCTTTGATCTCATCTAAGCCTCCATTACGATCAGTCACTTCATAACATGTGGCCCCACGAACACCAACTTCTCGCATCCCTTTGGCAATGGTTTCAAGGGAACCACTAATAAACGAGGGGCTGGCGTGGTGATCAATACAGGTAGTCGTCCCAGAGGCAATAGCGTCAATAGAACAGATCAAGCTACTATAATAGAGTGCTTCTTCATCAAGTGCTCGGTCGAGGCGCCACCACCACTCTTTTAGAACTTGGATAAAATCATTTTGCGCTCCTGCTTGGACTAGCATCCCACGTGACAAGCCCGAATAATAATGATGATGGGAACAGACCAAGCCAGGAATTATGGTCTTGCCATTAGCATCAAATACTTTGGCCCCAGGATACGAAGAACCAACATTTTTCCCAACCGCAACAATCATGTCATCTTTAACCACGACATCAAGGTCCTCTTCTACCGAAAAGGGAGGCATCGTCTGTACCACGCGTGCATTTGAAAATATTGTAATTGCCATGCTAAATCTTCCTCCTTATGCTTCAACGGCACCCAATAAATAAGAATGATTTAAAATAATCTCTTCAATCACAGCCGCAATATCTGCGGGTACTTTGTCATCAAGGATTTCTTCAGATTGTAAGAGATGGTGGGTGATGACACCATCAATGCGCACCAGTATTTTTTGTTCATCTAAGAAAAAACCACTATTTTTAGAATTCTCAAAGTCATCTTTTCGACTAAACACAGTGATTTTATCGAGATAGGGAGAACCTTCCCAAGGGCAGAACGTAGTACAGTTACCACACTCGTTACAAAATGCATCAAGGTGGATAATTTGGTAAGGATTGTCAAAAAGATCATTGCGGTGTCGCATATCAATAGCTACATTAGCCCGATTTGGACAAACTTCGACACATTTATTGCAAATATAAGAACATTCAAGACAGCGTGCCGCTTCAATTCGAGCGAATTCTTTTATGGAATCGCTAGTTTTGGCAGGAGCTAGATAGCGCCCTTTCTTGGCTCGTATTTCACCGAAGAAAGCATCTTCTTCCTCCTCAATGGCTTCGAGTTCCTCTTCACTATACTCCTCGAACTCCTCATGTTCATGATCGTGTTCAGTCTCTTCAGGGCCTAACACTGAATCAATGGCTGCTTCGACCGCTTTGCGAGCGGCAGCAATACAACGTACCACCGTAGAAGGGCCACTTTGGGCATCACCGAGCACATAGACTCCATCCTCGCTTGTTTCTAAAGTATCACTCTTCACTGCTGGCCATCCCTTCTCATCAAGAGGAACACCAAACCACGAAAGCGTTTGGCTGTCGACCTTTTCGCCAATCGCAGTGATTAGCGTATCTGCCTGCAAAGTCACTGTTTCGTCGGTCGCCACTGGTCTACGACGCCCCGAAGCATCAATTTCTCCTAATTTCATCTTACGACAGATCAACGTTCCATCTTCTCTATACGTCTCAGGATTGGTAAGGAAGTGAAATGTAACTCCATCGGAAATAGCATTATGAAACTCTTCTAAGTCAGCAGGCATCTCTTTCTTCGTTCTTCGGTACACAACAGAGACCTCTTCTACTCCTGTTACTCGTATTGCCGCTCGAGCTCCGTCCATTGCTGTATTACCACCTCCAACAACTACCACTTTTTTACCCAAAGTCAATTGCTTTGGGTTACGGTTAAATTGATTAAGAAAGGCTAATGAGGGGCGAACGCGACTACGATCTCCTGTAAGAGGGATTTCATTATCAACTTCTGCTCCAATCGCATAAAATAGGTGTTCGTATCCCTCCTGGCGTAAGGCGGTTACCGTTACCGAGGAACTTTCAATGCCAAATTTAAACTCAACACCATGTTTGGCAATAAAATCAATGTCAGCCTGTAATGCACTAGAGGGGAAGCGGAAAGCAGGGACTACGTAACGGGTAACACCACCAGCATCCTTTTCACGCTCAAATACTGTCACAGCAAAACCTGCTCTAGCTAAAAAGTAGGCTGTTGCTAAACCGGCTGGTCCGGCTCCAATTACGGCCGCTTTTATGGCGGCACTTTCAGGTTTTTCCCAACGTTTAATATATTCAGCAAAACCTTCTTCAGCCGCAATTTTCTTCATCTCTCTAATTTGTACGGTACCTTCATAGTCTAAACGCGTACAATGATACTGGCATTGATGATCACAAATATAACCAGTGAGATTAGGCAAGGCGTTGTCATCATAAATAATTTCCAAGGCGTCCGCATACCGGCCTTTACCCACTAAATAGATATAATCTGGTACGTTCTGGTGGATGGGACACGCTTCAACGCACGGGGCAACATAACAATCAAGCAATGGTAACTTTCCTGGAACACTAACTGTCTCAGTGCCTCGAAAACTCTTATGGATTTCATCTCGTCCTAGAGCAGATTTAGCGAGCTTTTCAAGTTTATCCACATCGACGTGGGTCGCCTCCCAGCTCGTACTCTCTTGTTCTAGGATTTCCACCATGTCTTTCATTCGTGCATACCCGCCTGGTTTGAGCAGATCTGTTGCTAAAGTGATAGGGCGAATTCCAGTATCAAAAATCTCGCGCACTGTCATGGCATTTGCGCCACCACTATATGAAATAGGGAGCTTTCCTTTGAATTCTTGCGATAAGAGGGCTCCTACACCTGTACTCATGGGCAACAAGGCACGACCTGACATATACATTTCAGCACCGGGAAGCACTCCCTGATCATTTACCGAACCGAGTGTATTAGTAAGTTTAACTCCAAATCCAAGTTTTTCAGAGGCAGCTAAATCAACTAACCGGTGCAACATTGTAATGGCATCAGCATACTGCAAGTCATGCTCAAACGATTCACGCTTCAATCCAATATAGTCGTAACCAAGGTCATCTAAAATAGTACGCACTCGATCAAAACCAAGAAGTGTCGGATTTAGTTTAACAAACGTGTGTAGCTTTTTCTCTTTAAGCATATACGAGCAAATGGCTTCGATTTCTTCTGGTGGGCAACCATGCATCGTACTAATCGTCACTGATGGACTAATATGGGGTGATATCTTTTTAGGTAACGCGGAAAGCTTTTTCTCAAACCCTTCCCACTCAGTTCCTTCAAATAAGGAGCCCTCACTCAAGATCGCTTGTAATGAGGTAATACAATTTGTAAATGTCTCTGCATTGCTCGCATCAATCAAAGAATCTATAAAAGTCTGCATTTTCGGCGTTTTAATGCCTTCTAAATCATAACCAACACTCATGTTGAATATAAAGGAGGGTGTTTCAAATGGTTCACCATGAAGTAAGCTCTCTACGAGGTGCAAGACCACCCATGCTTTGGCATATTCATCATACGCTTTTGGTAGGGTGTATTCAGTTGACCACTCCACATTATACCCTTCATCGCGGGCATCGATACAGGGTTTATCGATTTCGAGAGTATCCAACTTTTGCACTGTCTTTAATTCAATAAACCGCCCTCCAACCAAATAACTTGCTACAATATTTTGGGCAAGTTGGGTATGTGGACCGGCAGCAGGTCCTACAGGCGTTGCACAACTTTGACCAAATACTTCAATTTTTTTCGTTGGATCTGGTTTATAAAATTGATCTTTATGAATCCCAAAAATAGTTTGACTTTGACGATATTCAGAAAAAATCCTATGTATAAGCTCCTCGAAAGGAACAGGGCGCATACTATCTCCCATAACAATAACATCTCCTTGAAACAGGAATCGTGCGAGCAAAAGCTCCACCTCTTATTGTAAAGGAGTTTCACTATAAGTCAATCTTTTTTGCAACAATATGCAACAAAGAAAGTTAAGTTTTTAAAGTAAGTCTAAAATTAATAGATATAATTAATTTACAATATAATTATGAATAACGCAATTTATATCCTAAAATTCTTTCATATGCAAATAATTTTTTTTCTTATTTACTTTTCTACAAAACCCATGCTAAGTTGTATTAACATATTAACGGATGAAAATCGATGGAGGTAGCGCTGTGTATGATCTGATTAACCTGCGTATTAACGCAGAAGTTCGTGCCAGAAATGTCAAGCTTTGCCGCGATAAGAAAATTGTATTACCAACTTTTGCTCAGATGGTTGACCCATCCAAAACTCCCCAAAAAGTGATTAAAGAATTAAGTAAGATGGGGTTGTGGGATGTCCACTCTGAAAACTTATTTCGGATAAACTGGAAAAATGAATCTGTTGAAAAAGGGGGAACTTTTGGTGGAGTAAACTATATAGAGGTCCCCAAAGCGTTAACAGGGGTTAAAGCACGTGTTTTAGCTTTAGTCGGAAAGTGGTTTCCTACCGGTGGGCATAAAGTTGGTGCAACTTATGCTTGTCTCGCTCCAGCTTTAATTTCGGGCAATTTCGATGCAATTAATCAGCAGGCGGTGTGGCCCTCTACTGGCAACTATTGCCGCGGAGGAGCTTATAACAGTGCCTTACTCGGCTGTTCTTCTATTGCGATTCTTCCCGAAGAGATGAGTCAAGAACGTTTTAATTGGCTCAAGGCGATTGCCGGAGAGGTCATAGCTACCCCAGGTTGTGAATCGAATGTTAAGGAGATTTTCGACAAGTGCCATGAATTGGATCGTGAACGGGGTTCTTCCATTGTCATTTTTAACCAATTTGATCAATTTGAAAATTATCTATGGCATTATACGGTTACTGGCTCGGCCATGTTAGAAGTGCTACAGGAATTAAGAGTTAAAGCCGAAAATGTGCGCGGATATGTCTCGGCCACCGGCTCTGGTGGAACTCTAGCCGCTGGGGACAACCTTAAAAACACCTATCCTGAAATTAAGATTGCAGCAAGTGAAGCCCTCCAGTGTCCGACTCTCTTACGGAATGGGTTTGGCGGCCACCGTATTGAAGGTATTGGGGACAAGCACGTTCCATGGATTCATAATGTTAAGAATACTGACATGATCACCGCTATCGATGATGAAGATTGTATGGAAATCTACCGTTTGTTTAATGAACCAGAGGGAATAGCCTATCTGAAAGAGGCCGGTCTTTCTGCAACAGAAATTGCAGATCTTGATCTCTATGGAATCAGTGGTATTGGTAATATCTTGAGTGCCATAAAAATGGCAAAGTTCTACGAAATGGAAGATGATGATGTTATATTTACCGTTCTGACCGACAGTTCAGCTATGTATACTTCACGCCTCACCGAGCAAAAGAACCAAAAAGGTCCCTTTACCAGCATTGATGCAGCAAAAGTTCACGCTGGCGCTCTCTTACATCAAGGCATTGATAACGTCGAAGAACTTGGCTACTATGAGAGGCTGCGAGTGCACAACTTGAAGTACTACACTTGGGTCGAGCAACAAGGCAAAACCTATGCTGAAATAAATGCACAGTGGTATGACCGTTCGTATTGGAAACAATTGCCAGCATATGCTGATAAAATTGATGAGATGATAATTGCGTTTAACAATGAGGTAGGTTTATTATAATAACTGACCGAACTACTAAACGCCGGGCTTACCAGTCCGGCGTTTTACATAGAGGGAGCGGACCTGTATGCGTATTAGTTATGTTTGTAATGAGTGTAAAAAAGAATACTTTTCCGATAAGATCGAGTATGTTTGTCCGGTATGTGCCACGCAACCTGTCAAGGCAGGTGAATTTCGCAAAGGCAATCTGATCGTTCGCTTGAACAGGGAAGATCTCGCTAAGTTAAAGACAAAGCCAAACCTCTCCTTCTATGACTTTTTCCCCTACCCAGTTCCCCACTCCGCTAGTTTCCCGATTGGAGTAACTCCTTTGGTAAAACCTAAGCGCTTACAAGAAAAATATGGTTTACCTAACTTATTGTTTAAACTCGATAGTGCCCTCCCTTCGGGTTCTTTTAAAGACCGAGCTTCGCAACTGATTGTGGCTCAAGCTTTAGCTCATGGGGAGAATAAGATTGCTCTAGCTTCAACCGGCAATGCAGGAGCAGCTATGAGTTGTGCGGGTGCAGCCTATGGGTTAGAGGTAATTCTTTTTGTGCCCGAGAGCGCTCCAATCAATAAGCTGATGCAAAGTGTATTGTATGGTGCGACCGTGGTCCCCGTACAAGGTTCGTATGATGATGCGTTTGCTCTTTCTATCTACTATACCCAACAATTTGGGGGCATAAATCGAAATACTGCTTATAACCCGATGACGGTTGAGGGAAAAAAAAGTGTCTCGATAGAATTATTCTTACAATTAGGGCATGCCGATATTGACGTTGTGTATGTACCGGTAGGTGATGGTTGTATTTATGCTGGAGTTTGTAAAGGTTTCATCGATCTCCATGCCGCTGGTTTAATTGAAAAAATACCCCAAGTAATTTGCGTCCAATCGACAAAGTCGAACGCTATTTCCCAAGCTTGGAAAACAGGTCTCTTTCACTCTGTATCAACAACTACCTGTGCCGATTCTATTAGTGTTTCATCTCCGGCCAATGGTCGGATGGCTGTGCGTTATATCAAAGAAACACAATCATGGGCAACTGAAGTGAGTGATGCTGAAATTCTTGAAGCTCAATTAGAACTAACCCGGCAAGCTGGGGTATTTGTAGAACCCGCGGCTGCTTGTGCCTGGGCTGGTTTACGTAAAGATGTCGAAAAACTCAAAGATCTTTACGGCTCTGATGTCTCAGCATGTGTTTTATTAACTGGCACTGGATTTAAAGATATGGCAGTGTTTGATGGTCGGATAACGCTTCCTGCCTCAATTGCTAATTCATACGAGGCAGTTACTGCTCGTTTTCTTGACCACCAATAAAAGTGTGAGTATTGAAGCACTTTTTCTCGCATGCTATACTAACGCAGGCAAAGGAGCGTTCCATGGAAAACATCATTATTGGTGTTGCAATCGGATTTATTCCGATGCTCGTCTTACTCATCGTTCAATACTCTAAGCACACGGCCAAAACGAAGGCCCATAAGCAGGAAATTGCCCGATTAAAATCAATGGTAACCGATCGCATGGATCTGGAATCAGAGGGTTTAAGTAAGCTCAAAGAAGAGATTAATGAATTAAGGTCCCAGAATGAGAATCTTCGTATTAGTTTACGTGGTTATGCTCAAAAGCCAGGTCGCAAGGAGGTGGCTCGCCTTCACGTCTATCAACAAGCCGCCGACCGACTCACGATTAATAGTCCTGGCTTCGGTGCCGCTTGGCAAGCTGCTTTAAAAGAGAGTGAAGATGAGTTTGAAAAAACTTTTTATGGGGTGCAACCTTTCATTAGACGCGTAATTCCACTCAAAAGTTCAGATGCTCGTGTTGTAGGACAGTTAGAGAAAGACGACGACTAAATTTTAGTCATCTTCATACAATTCATGAACCACATCCCACGCAGAAGCATCGTCAGTACGTAAGCGACACAACAAATGATAGTGATAGAGAAGCAACCCCAATTGTTTTTCTACGACCTGAGAGGGGGTAGAGCCTACCACTGCAGTTAATTCTGGAGCATCTGGTGAAAGTGTTGTTAATCGATCATATTCCGCTAACATATCTTTTTTGCGCCAGTGGATAAAATCAGGGGCGTCTAAAATAAGGAAGGGTTCAAAATGGTAGCGTTCGAGTCCCTCCGCTGTACTTTCAATTGCTTGAGCTGATGCATCTTCTGGTAATTGTTCAAATTGAGTCCGAATGTACGGCATAGAGCCCCCTATTGTAGTTGTTCACTAGTAACGAAAGTAACTTTGCCCCCAAAATAATCGAGTTCACTATAATGAGTCCCATCTACTGAGTAGATTAAATCTATAATTGCAAATAATTTTTTGTTCGGGGTGTAGGTAAGAAGATCGAGT
>JAQVOO010000199.1 GCA_028702575.1 Sphaerochaetaceae bacterium | reverse complement strand
AGCTCTTTTTGCTTACCAAAACTGAGTATCAAGCCGCGCAGCAGCTCATGGAAGACTACTGGATCTATGTGGTGGAATTACTAGATGGCAACCAGCACAGGATCACTCGGATCCAGAATCCCATAGCTAAAGTCACTCACTACTCTTTCGATAGCGGCTGGCGGATAGTGGAAAATCCTCATATGCCTGGCACAGAAGATGAGTACGATGACCTCTATGAAGACGCATGACAAACTCTTGAATGAAAGGACAGCATAATGATGACGAGTAACCTTGAGCATAAATGCAGTATTTGCTGCAAACCAGCAAAAGTAGAACATCTTGGCCGTGCTGATGGGTACAGTATAGAATGTGAAGTATGTGGCACTTACATGGTGGATGGTTCTCTGTTTGCATCGTTAAAAAGCGTGATGGATAGCATCGAGCCTTGGAAACTTTCATGCGCAATAAGGATGCGTAGTGATAAGGGCAGAAGCAATATTTATTATTCCAAGGATTCGTTAGTGGAGACTATTGAACAGACCCGTTTCCCCAGCACCCCAGTAGAAGTTATTGACAATCTATTGCTATTGCTTAGCAAAAGAAATTCTTCCTATGGAGCTAAGATTCTGTGCTCATCAAGAACTGATTATTCTGCAATCGGCTTAAAAGATGCCAGTGAAATGAACGCAATCACACGATTCGCGCATGAACAAGGTTTTATTATATCAGGCTCAGCAATGCAAATGGAGATTACATGTGCTGGATGGCTCCGGCTTGATGAAATCAAACGACAGGGAATCGATACGAATAGAGTTTTTGTTGCTATGTGGTTTGACACACAAATGAATTCAGCATGGGAAAAGGGACTCAAGACAGCTATCAAGAATTGTGGCTATGATCCAGAAAGAGTTTGTGATAGACCACATAACTCTGATATCTGTGATGAGATCATCGCTTGCATTAAAAATGCAAAGTTTGTAGTTGCAGACTTCACCGGTAATCGAGGAGGGGTATACTATGAAGCAGGTTTTGCGCACGGTTTGGGCAAGCAGGTCATCCTTACATGCCGTAAGGACTGGTTCGAAGGCAAGACGGAAGGAAAGGATGATGAAAAAATTCACTTCGATCTCAACCACCACAATTTCATCATCTGGGATGATCCTGATGATCTCGCCCAACAGCTTACATGGCGAATAAAGGCTACTATATGAAGCAATGCTGCTTGCTATGTTCGGCAATAATGACCTTTACGCATGTGCTCCATTAGCTTATGCTAACTTTAAGTGAGAGGAATGTGCCCAAAAAAGGCCTTGACAGAATCACCGTGTGCGTTATCTTTTAACTAGAGGTTAAAAAATCCTCAGGAGTTAGTATGAGCATAGCATCAAGGATTACCCAATTCAGAGAGAGCCTTGGTATTAAGAAGAGCGAGCTAGCAAAAATGCTAGGCGTATCTGCACCAACTATTACCTACTTTGAAACAGGAAAAAGGCAGCCCTCTCTTAAGACGGTTATGCAGTTATCGGAAATATTTAAGGTTCCTCTTGAATATATCCTTACAGACAAGGAGTATACTTTCCAGGTTGCCTGTCGCAGCAAGGGAGTAAGAAACAAAGCCAAACTCATGGAAATAGCGGAGTTCGGCAGAATCGTCGATTATTTCTTACACCTTTCAAGCCTTGTAGGATTCTCATATCATTCCAATGTCCCTAATAGGTACAAGGGGAGTATCCTTCAAGATAGTGATGTGGCATCTATAAAAGAGTCATTATCCCTGCCAAGCATAGTTGATTACCAAAGTCTTTATGAAGCTTTATGGGAAAATTGGGGTATTATCGTCTTTAGTATTCCCTTCAAAGAAAGAGGATTGTCTGGCATGACCATCAAGAATGGTGATAACTATTTCGTTTTCACAAACAGCGGATACGGTAGGGATAGAGAGCTTTTTTCACTCGCTCATGAACTGGGACATATTGTGATGCATATGAACGATGATGATACCTCAATAGAGTTTTCCTCCAGATCGCAACAGGAGAAACAAGCAAACACCTTTGCCCAGACATTCCTAGTCCCCACAGATATCCTACAGAAACAATTAGAGCAAAGAGGGTTACAAATATTTCCACTAAACATAAGATGCCTTGCAAAAAATTTCAATGTGTCCTATGAATGTATGGTTTACAACTTAAATAAACTGGGCTTAATAAATTATGCCCATCCATATGCTAAATCTACGAATCCAAAGATACAGGACTACCCGGATGACTGGGACTACAATAACCTGCCATCAATATATTACCTACTCGTGTATAAGGCATGGTCATCAGGTTATGTATCCATATCGAAGGCTGCGAAATACCTTTATACAGATAACGTTGCAGCTATGATTTTCTTCAGGTCATTCTCTGATTTCATTCCCACTTCGGAAGGCGTTGGCGATGAAGCTGATTCTTGATAACACCGTATTGGTAAACTTTATTGATCATTGTACAATCCCAGATTTCATAGACCTTTTATTGCAGTATCCATTCGAGCTTTGTATTGTACAAACTGTGAATGAAGAGTATGAAAAGGGGCTAAGACGACGTCCGTTTGCCACAAATCCAAAAAGATTTTATCAATATGTCCGATCTAAGATTAGCGTAATTGATGATACGACTATCCCCCCAAATGTCCCTGAACATTTTTTGGGGCTGGATGCTGGCGAGTTAATGTCCGCTATGTATAAACTACAGGTTGGGACATCTGCGATTTTGTGCACAGATGATCTGGCCGCTCATAAAGCTATGCTCTCCTACAATCAGAAGAAGTGCTTATGGACATCTGACCTTTTAGTTATGCTCCACAAGAAGGATCCTTCTCTTATCAGACGGCGAGAGGCAAGAGACGCATACAAAGAGATTGTAAAGAATGGATTTATCGGAATCCCCCCAGATAAGATAGATTTCGATGCGGTATATGATATTGATTACTATGTATAGATCATCTATAGTGATGGATACACATTTGCTTAAAGCTATAGGTAGAAAAAGCATGGAAAGAGGACTTCGTGATGCAGGCTAAAGAAGGTAAGAAATACGCACTACCAGAAGATTATCTCAACATACTCGAAGGATTAGATGAGATTGAAAAAATTATCATGGGTAAAGACCCGTATCCTGAAGACCCCACAGGTATCCCCTTTTGCAAGAATGCATGGAATGCGGTGTTCCAGAACAATTGTTCCGGACGTTATGTTTTATCTGCCCTTGGCTACAAAAGAAAAGAGATCCTAGAAGGAAAGTATGGTTGTCCAGCAGATTTTTTTAAATATCTGGCGGGAAAAAAGGGAATAGTATTCCTTAATATGTCATACCACTACATTGGGGGATCTCTGCGAAAAAAGGAGCACGAAGGCTATATAGAGGAGGCAAGGGCAACTAACATGCCCATTATGGAGAAGGCAAAATCTATTTTCATATGTGGTGCAGCCGGTAAGCTGCCTTGGATAGCCTCAACGTGGATAGCCTTAAAAGGAGTTAAAGTAATCAATGTTGTGCATCCCGATGTAAGAAATCGCTCTTCTAAGTATCAATCTGTGAGAGACGAATGGAAAAAAAATTGGGGGACTAAGTCTAGTTTGAACAGAGGGTAAGATAAGTAGATGCCACGAGGTTGATGATGTCTCTACGGAATGTGATAGAGTCTTGTCTAAAATACGACCATTTTCTAGGCAGGATCGAAGCTTGCACATCCAGTATGATAAATGCAATGGCCGGAGTCCATCAAACCTTCGTTTATTGTACTCCTAACGAAGGCAATGAAACACAGCCATAAAACAACAATTCCAGCATAAATATCCGTCTATATTTCAAAACATATTTATTGACATGTGCGCATGTGTTTTTAGACT
>JAQVOO010000198.1 GCA_028702575.1 Sphaerochaetaceae bacterium | reverse complement strand
AGTACTGACGGATCTTTTACTCCGTTTGTCTTTTTTAAAGCACTTTCAATCTTGGCCACACAGGTGGGACAACTTAGTGTCTCTAGTTGAATTGTTATATTTTTCATATCGTTCCTCCTGATATATCGTTGATCTACTGGTATAATACAAACAATCGCAAACTAAAGATTTGACCTAGGACAAAAATAGAGAAGATTTATGTAAATTATTAAAAATTGTCGATGTAGGCAGTTTCCTCATTGCAAAACACCGAAAAGAAGATCGTCAGGCAAAAATATAAAAACCCAGAAACCGGATAAGGCTTCTGGGCTCAATTTCCTAAATTCTACAGTTAGGAATTACGCACTCTTCTTGTGAGCTCGTTCTTTTATGGAGTTTCTTTCACCGATAAAGAGTTATAGCCAAGTTTAGAAATAATCTTCTTGATTCCTTCTTCACTTGTGAGCTGTTCATCATAGGCAAGTTTAACCCGTGAAGTGTTAAATAATACTGATGGATCTTTGACTCCATTTGTCTTTTTTAAAGCACTTTCAATCTTGGCCACACATGTGGGGCAACTTAGAGTCTCTAGTTGAATTGTTATATTTTTCATATCGTTCCTCCTGATATATCTTTGATCTATTTGTATAATACTAGTAAAGTGCTACTAAAGATTTGATCTAGGTCAAAAACAGAGAAGATTTATTCAAATTATTAAAAGTTGTGGATGTGGATGGTTTTCTTATTAGGAGGAGTCCATAATAAAACGACCCTAAAGAATTACATTGTCCGATGAAGCTCCATTCTTGGTGAATCTAGTGATTTAATGTAACCCTCGCTAGCATGTTGGTTAACCGATAAGTGTCCCCTCATAGTCTTCTTGACGGAGTATTGCTAACATATTTTCAATATTACGCCCATCTGCACAGATGACTTGCAGATTAGCTGCTTCAGCCTCTTTTGATGCGATAGGATCAAAAGGTACGTTTTTACCAGGAGTCCAGATATCACCAACCATTTTTCTAAAGTCGCTCCAGCTAATGGTATCGAGGGGAAGGGCTGTTGGATCATGTTTTGGATCTGCAGTATATACTTTTGCAATATTCGAGAGATTGATAACCTTTTTAGCATGAAAGCGTCGTGCCAAGAAGACAGCATCGGTATCCGAAGAGAAGCCTGGTTTCCAACCGGCTGCGACCAATACTTGCCCGCCAAATGTGATAGGTGCGGTAGGATCGGTTATCAGCGGATCTTTACAGAAGGGTGCAAACAAAGCTCGAATAAGGGTTCCATTCAGATGTGTTGCCGCGATACCTAGCCAGTCGAGTAGATCGGCATCGGGTTGGGCTACAATGGTTTTATAGGCCTGTTGATAACGCCGAGCTGGCGCTCCCCCTCCCGTGACTATAATTATTTTTTGCTCGGGATTTGTTTCAAGATAAATCGTCATTGCTTCTACAAACTGTTGTAAGAATTCATGATCAACGTTTTCTGGCGCTATGATGGAACCACCTAAGGAAAGGACTGTAATTGTGGGCATGCTACTCCTCCAGAACTAGATTACCAGATATTGGGGAAAAGGCCACTACTAATATGGTCTAATTGTCCAAGGAATACAGTAGTGCATAGTCAGATGAAAAAAGAGCAGTGTAAATAAGCTTCACCGTAGTAGGGAAGTTAGTACCTACAGTGGTTTGCGGGCAGCTTCCATAAAGGCTTCTATGTTTTGCAATGGGGTGTTTGCGGGGAGGTCACAGCCGGAACTGAGAATAAAATTAGGATAGTTGCCCATTTTTTAATCAAGTTTCGGGTTTCAGCGTGAACTTCTTTGGTATCACTATGTAGCATTGTTTTTACTGGATTTATATTACCGATGACAACCATGTCGCTTGGAATGAGGGGCATGATTTTTGGCAAATTAACATCGCTATCTAAACTTAGTGCATCTACTTGCGTGTTGGCCAAGTTTTTCATAATGGGAGTAGTCTGGCCACAGACGTGGAGAACTACGGGGATATCAAGGGCTTTTGTCACTCTTTCGATGTAGGGTTTTACAAATATATCGTAGAGATCGGGGGAAAGGAGAACAGCAGTCGGATCGAGCAATACTACGTTGTCAGCACCAGATTCCTGCTGAGCTTTTGCATAGGAAATGACGCAAGACGTCGCAAAATTCATAGTGGCATGGCAGAACTCAGGCTCTAAAAGTGTATTGATTGCAATGTTTTCTGCTCCCATCAGGAGGCCGGCCAGCGTAAATGGGGAACTTACGTACCCTGCTATAAGTATTTCGTTTACATGAGCTTGAGTATATGTTTTTAAGAAACGAATTGTATCGGTAAAAACTTTCATCCGTCCATCAACTGCAGGGTCTGGAACATGAAATTTTTCAAGATCTTCTAAAGAAGTGACGGGGTGTTCTCGTACATCAGGTGCTCCATCATCATGGAACTCAATTTCCAGTCCCAGTGCCTCCGCCTCAACCGACAAATCCATGAAGGGGAAAATGATATCGAAGCCAAAGTGTTTCTGCATCGTGATCAACGTCTCCGCCTGGAGATCTGCGTTTTTAATTAGGTCGACAATTTTTGTTCCAGTGAGCTGTGTGCCGGGGTAACCCGCTAACGGAGCAACTAGTAGGCCGTTATGTTTTTTAGAAAGCTTCTGAATTCGTTCAATTAATTTCATTTTATTTTTTTCTCCACATAGTTAATTTTTGTCTTAAGTTGATCAATGAATTTGCTTTTCTTGGTTTGAGCATCTGCTTGCTGTTAAATTAATTATTAACATATATAATATATATAATAATATAGTTGCCTTCCATTATCTAAGATTATGTTGCCATTTTTTATAATATAGTATGATACGCCATTCTTACCTTCAGGATGTGAGGTTATCATGGTATATCTGACGAACTAATTTACCAGTTTAGTCAAATGATCTTATCCGAGTGGAACTCATTAAGTATTTTTTCACTCCAGTTGCTACTGTGGGAGAAAAAATTAAGGAAGATAATACTATAAGTGAAGCAAAATAGCTCAAAATAAAGTCTAGTTCATAAGACCAAAAACAAAGGAGTGAGTCTATGAACAATTTAAACTCAATTTTAATCGAAGGAAATCTTACCCATGATCCTGAATTGGGAACTATTCCCAATGGTACGAGTAAATGTCGCTTTTCAATAGCATCGAATAGATATTATCGAAATAGCGAAAAAGCTTTAGTGAATGAGGTTGCCTATGTGAACGTCGATACCTGGGGAGCATTAGCTGAAAGTTGTGGAAAATATCTACGAAAAGGACGTGGGGTACGAGTAGTTGGGCGGCTCAAGCAAGATCGTTGGCAAGGTGAAGATGAAAAGATGCGAGAACGTTTCGTAATAGTTGCAGAACATGTTGAATTCCATCCTGATCCTCAATGGAAAGAGGGTTCTCGAGATGAAGAGATCACGTTAGAAGATAAAGTGGATGGACAAGAGGATAATATGGTATTTGAAACACCCACCAAAACTAAACCTAAGAAAAAATAGTTTAGATTGAAGACTATGTGTTATCGTTTCTTGTTTCTGCCAACCAGTTGAGCACTCGTTTATGAATGGTATCACGAATCGAGCGAACACCTTCAAGTTTCTCCTCATCACTGCCAGTGAGGGCGCTGGGATCAGGGAAAATGGCTTGAACAGCTTGGGTTTTCTGTTGGTCAAGAAATCAATGTCCAATGCTAGAATGGCTGTCTAATCATCCGTCTGGAAGACAAGTCCTCTGGTGCTCGATAACAAGCAATCAGATGACTGAAGGCAGGTAATGCTGATGCAAAACCTGCCTTTCATGATTTTTATAAAAAGCAAAGGTTAGTCCCTAGAATCTCCTTCTTACCACCTGTGTTCGGAATAACACTTTCGGCTG
>JAQVOO010000197.1 GCA_028702575.1 Sphaerochaetaceae bacterium | reverse complement strand
TTTCTTTGCCCAGAAAGATCGGTATTCATCCCGATTCAGGCAAGCCGGTGGTGGCAGCTATTGGTAAATTTGGACCCTACGTTGGTTGTGAACGTAATTTTCGTTCATTAAAAGAAGAATCCTTAGTCTTTACTATTTCATTGGAGGATGCGCTTGCTATGTTGGCAGCCCCTAAGCCAGGCAGAAAGGGTACTGCCAAAGGTGCTGCGGCTAAACCGATTAAAGACTTTGGCGAGTATGAGGGGAAGCCCTTAGGAGTTTTTAATGGCAGGTATGGTTTTTATGGGAAGCTGGGTAGCGATAACTTTGCCCTTCCCAAAGAGATGAAAGCTGATGCCGCAGCTCTTCAATCATTGACCCGTGAGCAAATGATTGAATTTTCCCAAGCGTCTAAAGCAAAGAAGGGGCCAAAAGGGGAGAAATAGTTATGTGTGTGATGTTTCAAACAGGTGAGTTGTTTTACCTATGCGGATCTTTGTCCCAATAAAGGGGTAGAGTGCGGTTGCCCAAACTCCAGTTAACGCATAACGGAAAAAAGCTACAGCTGAATGTGGACCAAGGACTAACTTTAAGGCTTGAATTGCCACTAATATAATAAGACCAAGGGCAAGCCTGAGTATTTTTAGCAGTGTAGTTCCCTCTGTACTATATTGAATATTACGCTGGTCCCAAGCAAACCCTAAATAGCCACCCGCAGCGAGACTGAATAATTTCATAGGATCGGAAAAACCAATAGGATCGGCAATGCCTAATTCAATTAAAAAAACGAGCAGCAGGGCTAAAATTAAAGAAACGCTACCGACAAGAAGTGAAAAATTGTGAAGGTTTTTAGGCTTATCGTAGAGATTGTCAAACCAGCGATAGGCAACAAAAGTCACCGTAATACCTAAAGCTAGGCCAGCAAAAACATCCAAGGGCCAGTGTACCCCAAGGTAGAGGCGCGAAATAGCAACAAGTAAGATTAGTAGGGCACTTATAATTGAAAGCCATCGTTTGCGGTAGGTTACCGCGAGAGCGCTATAAAACGAGGCAGCTCCGGTGGTATGACCGCTAGGAAAAGAGTAGCCAGTGGCTGTTGCTATACGTTTGCCAGCAATTTCTGGTACTACTTGGAAAGGACGAGGTGCTCGAATTATTGCTTTCAAGGCACTCATTCCGATAAGAGATGTGAAAAGCGAAGAGAATATAACAAAGCCATGTTTCTTTGAGGCGCACCAGAGGAAGAAAGCCACGGCAAGAATAAAGACAGTTTCTTCTCCAAACATTGTTATTATTTCAAAAACTTTATCGAGAAAAGGTGAAGACATCTTTTGGAAGAATTCCATTATGGTCAATTGCATTATTCCACCCCCTTTTGTTAGAGCAGTATAGCTGAGGTTGTGTAGGATTACAATAATAGGAGAAGGACACCTAAATTGACGATTATTATGAGAAATCGTATTTTTTGTTTATGATTAAAGTAATGCAAGCATTTGTTCGAACAGGAGCTCACGACCAACAAGTTAAGTTGGTAGAGATGCCGATTCCGGAAATAGATGAAAACGAAGTGCTGGTAAAAGTCCAAGCGTTTGGCGTAGGTCTTCAAGAACGCTATTCCCCTACGTTATTGGGACGGAGACATCTGGTGTAATTATAAAAACTGGAGTCCGTGTTACACGTTTCAAAGTTGAAGAGAGAGTTATTCTGACCAGTGTCTTGCAGCTCAAAGGAGGGTGTTGAGCCGAGTACGTTGCGGTGCCTCAAGACGCTCTCATTCCACTACCGTCTAAAATGAGTTTTGTCGAAGGAGCTGCTATCCCTATTGCTGGAAAGACAGCACTAGAGAGCATGCGCGCTCTTAATCTCAAATCTGGCGATACTTTATTTATTGCCGGAGCATCAGGTGCGATTGGGACGTTAGTTATCCAACTAGCTACAGCACAAGGTATTATAGTTATTGGCTCAGCGTCACAAAAAAATCATTCTTATATGCTTTCGTTAGGAGCACAAAAAGCTGTAGATTATTCAGGTCCGAATTGGGCACAACGTCTAAAACAATGGATACCCGAGGGGGTAACGGCTGCATTAGCTATTCAACCTGGTACGGTAGAAGATAGTATGGATCTTGTCAAAGATGGAGGTACGGTCATAACTGTTTCAGGTGACGATCATGTAAAACCCAAAAGCGATATCTCTGTTTGTCAAATTCAACATCACACAGATACTAAAGAAGCATTAATTAGGTTAATTTCAGATATTAGTGTCGGTTATATTCAATTAGTTATTGAGCGAATTTATCCATTTCAACAAGCTCTCGAGGCACTAAAGAAGACCGAGACGCGACATGCACGTGGAAAAAGTGTCGTGAGGGTGTAATTAGCAGTGTAGGGGGTTTTTTGCAGGCTAAAATCACATGAGGGTGTTGACAAAACTTTAACTTCAGTGTAATTTCAGTTTGCTACTAACGAGGGCGTAGCGAAGTTGGTTATCGCGACGGCCTGTCACGCCGTAGATCGCGGGTTCGAGTCCCGTCGCTCTCGCTTTGGACCGCTCTGGGTGTACTGGGGCGGTTTTTTGTATTTGAGGAGGTTCTATGCGGATTTTAGTGGGCATGAGCGGAGGAATTGATTCTTCTGTTGCTGCTTTACTCCTTAAAAAAGCTGGTCACGAAGTCGTTGGCGTTACGATGTCGATCTGGAGAGAGGGAAATCCTTTTTCTGGTGAACTGCGTAAAGATGCTTGTTTTGGTCCCAATGAGGAACAAGATATTGCTGAAGGGCGCCGCATAAGTGAACTGTTAGATATTGAGTATCATGTCTTGGATTGTGCAGCCCAATACGAACGGATTGTTTTAGAAAACTTCCGCAGTGAATATTTGGCGGGTCGAACCCCGAATCCGTGTATTTGGTGCAATAGTCTCATTAAATTTGGTGCTTTACCGCAAATTGCCCGAGAATCTGGCATTAAGTTTGATAAATTTGCAACTGGTCACTATGCCCAAGTTGCCCACAAAAATAATCGTTGGTTGCTGACAAAAGCCTTAGATGAGCATAAAGATCAAACCTATTTTCTCTATCGACTAAATCAAGTGCAATTATCACAAGTTATGTTTCCCTTAGGAACCATTCAGAAAGAAGAGGCCCGTCGGCTTTGTATTGAGTATGGGTTTTTTAGTGAAGAGAAGACTGAAAGTCAGGATTTCTATAGTGGCGATTATAGTGAACTATTGCAAACAGAGCCCCAAAAGGGTGCCATTGTCAATACCCATGGCAACACTGTTGGTGAGCATCTGGGATATTGGAATTACACTATTGGGCAACGACGAGGACTGGGCGTAGCCGCTGAGCGGCCTTGGTATGTTGTGGCTCTTGATGCTGAGAAAAACCAAGTGATAGTGGGGCATAATGAAGATACTTTTGAAAATAAGTTGCTGGCTGAGCGCCTTAACTGGATTGCCTTTGATGCACTGAAAGCACCCATAGAAGCTGAAGCGAAAATCAGATCGACTGGACGTGCTAAACCTGTATTAATTACACCACTTAAAGACGGAGTCGTCTCAGTGAGTTTTGCTGAACCGCAAAAAGCAGTGACTCCTGGACAGTCTGTGGTATTTTATCAAGATAAAACTGTGCTTGGTGGTGGCGTCATTCAATAAGGTTGCTTGTCGAGCATGAACAAACTTGATTATAATACTACTGTATCCGTAACAACAAAGAGGAGAGTATTATGCGATTGATTATCCAACCCGATTATGAAAAGTTGTCTTGTTGGGCCGCCCGCTATATAGCAAAGAAAATTATAGAATTTGCCCCCACAGCTAATCGACCTTTTGTGCTAGGGTTGCCAACAGGCTCTTCGCCTTTAGGGACCTACCAGCAATTAATAGAAATGTATCGTCGAGGAGAGC
>JAQVOO010000196.1 GCA_028702575.1 Sphaerochaetaceae bacterium | reverse complement strand
GTGGCTGTCGGGAATCCTACTATGTTGCACCTCCTTGTTGGTGCTGATCCTGCAGGAATTGCCTGTGCCCCTTTTACGCCCGCTTTTGTAGAACCTAAAGAGTTAGAAGCCGCATCTATTGGTTTTAAAACTCATGCTACATTAGTTCTGCCTGGCTCAGTCTCAGCCTATATTGGTAGCGATATCACTGTAGGAGTACTCGCTACAGGCTTTATGGAAAATAATAAACCAGTTCTCTATATCGATATCGGTACCAATGGAGAAATTGTCCTTTGGGATGGCAAAAAGCTCTATTGTTGCTCTTCAGCAGCGGGTCCTGCTTTTGAAGGAGCTTCAATTCGACAGGGGTTGGGAGCTATCCCTGGGGCGGTTGACCGTATCTGGCAATCTGAAGATGGGTCAGTGGCTTCTACAACAATCGGGGGAAAACCAGCTAAAGGAATCTGTGGATCCGCTATTATTGATGTTATGGCCCTTTTACTTGAAACCGGCTTGGTGGATGAAACCGGAGCTATGGATGAAGATCATCCGTTAGCTGAAACACATCTTGTGGAAAGTCCCGACGGAAATGCCCTTCGCATTACCGAGGGCGTCTCTTTTACCAACCGCGATGTACGCGAAGTTCAGTTAGCTAAAGCTGCCATTGCTGCCGGTGCTGAAATTTTGCTCATGGAAGCCGGCCTGCAAATTTCTGATTTAGATGCGGTGATAATAGCTGGTGGATTTGGTTCTTATATCGATAGTAAAAATGCCCAGCGCATTGGATTGTTACCTGCAGTGCCCATTGAAAAAATTGCTACTGCGGGTAATGCTGCAGGTAAAGGAGCCTTGGCGGTATTGATGCACGCTGGTGCAGCTGAGCAGGTCGAGAAAATTCGTCAGGGAGCCCACTATATTGAACTCTCATCTTCATTAGCCTTTCAAGAACGGTATGTGGAGCACATGTTCTTTGGGGAGGGGTGATGACAATAAGTTATCCCGTTATTCCGCAGAGTGTAATGGATATTGCAGACCACTACAGTAAAGCAACTGGTATTTCATGTATGATATTAGATGTTTTACACACACGATTAGTGGATGACAAGGATCAGATAGATCCTCTACTACTAGAGCAACTTGAGCCAAACTGGCGAAGTCGTTGTCTGCAGAGCCATCTTCACAATGCAATGCTCTCGGAGCGATTTGGTGGTTCGTATATCTATTTTTGCCTCCTTTCTATGCTTTACTGGGTCAGCCCAGTGATTATGCATGGGCGGATGGATTATGCTATTATTGCCGGCCCCGTCCTTATTTTTGACCACAGTGAGGTTCTTGGCGATACTTTAATAACCAACGAAGCTCTGCGCGAAGAGATTGAATTAGCACTCCAAAAGATACCGCAAGTTGAGGTTAGTCGTATTCATAACCTCTCTGAGGTATTACGAATGTGCGCTGGTTGGGCTTCTGGGTATGTTGAACACCGTATGGTGGAAAACCGACAATCGTTATTGGGACAATCACGACTTTCTGAATTTATTCAGGAATCCAAAAAGGGAAGTACGGTTTCAATTCAGTCTTATCCATTGGAAAAAGAGGCTCAATTGCAGGATGCGATTCGTTGGGGTGACCGTAAAGTTGCCCAAAAAGTAATGAATGAACTGTTAGGACTCATTTTCTTTACCAACGGAAACTCCCTGGATAAGGTCAATTTTAGAGTTATGGAGTTAATCTCACTTCTTTCTAGGGCTGCTGTCCAAGGAGGAGCTCCTGAAGAAGAGATTTTGGAGATGAGTTATCGTTTCCAGCGAGAAGTTGGTCACTATGCTAGTCTTGAAGGGATGTCTAATTGGCTCGCAAAAGTACTCCACCAATACACAGATTTAGTATTTGCCTCTCGAGACGCTGAATATGGTCCTATGATAGCCCAAGCTATCCGTTATATTCGTAAGCACTACCAAGATCGGATTACATTAGACGAAACCGCTGCCGAAGTGGGCTTAAGCCCCAACTATTTTAGTCGTATATTCAATGAAAAAATGCGTATTTCATTTTCTTCTTATGTCAATCGTTTGCGCATAGAACAAGCTGAGCGTTTGCTACTCAATACCACCCTCTCATTAATAGAGATTGCTGGTCTGGTGGGTTTTGAAGAACAGAGTTACTTCTCTAAGGTCTTTAAGGGAATAACATTGCTCTCGCCTGGACAGTACCGGAAACGAGCGGGGAGATTCCCTTCTGAGACCCATGAAATCCACAACACCAATAAGAAATAAGCACGGATCATAAAATAATATAAAAAATAATAATATAATTACAGATTTATTAACTTACTCGCGGTACTCTTTTCTTTGTATAGTAAATTAAAAGACGATTACAAGGGAAGTGAGGTGTAATTCCTTCGCGAGCCCGTCACTGTAAACGCTGACAAACCTACAAGAAGCCACTGGGTAACTGGGAAGGTGTAGGGGAGGGTGAAGCGTAAGCCAGGAAACCTTGGTCGCTTAAATATGCTTCGAGAGCAGGCTAAAAAAAATGACATCCATAATGGAGGAAAATGTATGGCTGACATGAAGGCACTTTCGGAGTTTTTGCAAAAAGGGAAAGCAAAAGATGTAAAAGAACTGGTCCAACAGGCAGTTGACGCAGGAATGGGAGCCGAAGAGATTCTTGATCAAGGATTACTGGCTGGAATGAACATTATCGGAGAAAAATTTAAAAACAACGAAGTTTTTGTTCCTGAAGTATTAATTGCCGCACGGGCAATGAATGCTGGTATGGAGATCCTAAAACCACTATTAGCAGCTGGTAATATGGAAAATAGAGGAACTGTCGTCATTGGTACCGTTAAGGGTGACTTGCATGACATTGGCAAGAACTTAGTTGGGATGATGATGAAAGGTAAAGGACTTACCGTTATCGATCTGGGTACTGATGTACCTCCAGCTCGGTTTGTGGAAGAGGCCATTGCTAATAAAGCCGATATTATTGCTTGTTCAGCACTGTTGACTACAACAATGAAAGAGATGGGCAATGTGGTCAAGGCTGTGCGTGAAGCTAACCTCCAAGATAAAGTTAAAGTGATGATTGGGGGAGCCCCAGTTACTGAATCCTTTAAAAATACTGTTGGTGCTGATAGCTACACTCCTGATGCCGCCACTGCCGCAGAAGTAGCTTTAGAAATCTGTAAAAGCGCTTAATAAGAAAAGGAGTTTTTATGACGGGTAAAGAGCGGATATTCCGCACTCTAGAGGGATTGTCGACTGATAAATTGCCATGGGTACCATTTACTGGTGTACATGCTGGAAAACTGCTCGGATATGGAGCAAGAAAAGTTTCTACCGACCTTGAAGCTTTGGTGGAAGCCGGACTAGAAGTTAATCGGTTGTATCATCCAGATGGGCAACCAGTGATGTTTGACCTTCAGATTGAAGCAGAATTATTAGGTTGTGAGATGGTCTGGTCCGATGATGGCCCTCCCAGTGTTGCTAGTCATCCGCTCGCCGAAACTACTGAAATTCCTACTAAGATTCCCCAGAGGGACGAAGGGCGCCTCAATCTCCATTTGGAGGCTATTAAGCGCCTAAAACCATCAATTGGTGACACTACGGCCCTCTACGGGATCTGTTGTGGTCCGTTTACCTTGGCTTCCCACCTACGGGGAACCGAGATTTTTATGGACATGATGTTAGAACCTGACTATGTACACCAGTTGTTGGCCTATACTACTAAAGTGGCCGAAGCGGTCTCGCTTTACTTAATAGAGGCCGGTATTGATGTGGTGGCCGTAGTTGATCCGTTGATATCACAGATCTCTCCAACTCACTTTGCTGAGTTCATGGAGGCCCCTTTTACCCAACTGTTTGAGTATATCCGCGCTCAAAAGTCAAAATCTTCTTTCTTCGTGTGTGGTA
>JAQVOO010000195.1 GCA_028702575.1 Sphaerochaetaceae bacterium | reverse complement strand
TACTCAAAATGTTTGGTGAAGAAGCTTGAGGAATGGGTTTAGAGCCATGTTTACTAACTTCACTGATTTAATAGATGTCCTATGGAATTTAGCGCTGACTATCCATGACTGAGATTGTTCCTACATATAGTGATTGGGTTGAAGGTTTTAAGGAAGCTATAAAATATTTTATAGCTTGAAGCTTCTTCGTACTTCTCTTATTGGCAGATAGACACATAAATCGGAAAGTTCATAAAACCCATTTTTTATGTAGAATTCTTTCGCAGAGGAGTTTTTTGCATCAATTATGACAGCAGCAGCTCCAAGATTTTCACTTACTTTGCATACGTGTTTTAAAGCACAAATTAACAAGTATTGCCCTAAGCCTCGGCCCTGATAGCGCCGATCAATTGCAAACCTCGTCAATTTAATGCAAGGAATTTCATAACCTCTTATTTTCTTTAGCGTTTTATCTTGAAAAAAATTACTTGTGACTGAAGCAGCGGCACAACTGAAATAGCCAATAATTTCTTTCATCCCTTTTTGAGTCAAGATTTTTGTATGATTAATCCCATCATTATGATGTCTTCTTGCATCAAATTTGAGATAGTTATCCAAATTACCAATCCCACATGAAAAAAAGTCTCTTTCATGGCTTCGGGAAATATCTTCGATGATAAGATTTTCTAATTCCACAGAAGATAATTTTTTAACTGAACTTATTAATCAGTCGTTCTAGACCAGAATTCTCAACAATTTCAGTGGACACAACATGATCGCGGAATCTTTTAAAGTCCTCATTACTTACAACGACTATTTCCCTGTCCATCTCTGAATGGGGATACATTAATTTTTTCATGGGAATAGTTATTTTCTCAACTTTAGTACTTATTCCGTCTATTACATCATAGAGTACGTTAAAATTAGAGGTGTTGGGAGCTGCAGTGAAAGAGCCGGCCGTTGAATAGACTCTACTATTTGTATAGTTTGATGTTATACAATTAATATTAGCTGTTTTTTCCATGTTCTTCACCCCTTATCCAATCTTCAAAATACCGATTTTCGTGTATTTGAATTGCCATTTCATTTTCTGAAACAATTTTATCAATTTTACCTTTCGTAATAAAACTATACTGTCCAAAAGCCATAGTTTCAAGCAAAGCTCTTTTAAACGAATATAAAACTTGGTCTTTATCCCCCAATATTGCTGCTGGATTAAAACTTTTTCTTAAAAGTAGCTCTGCACTGATATCATCATAGATCAATTTTATCAAAGAGTACATCTCATCATTCGGTATTTCAATAATCAATCCTAACGATTCTTTTGCTTCTTTTCTGTTTATTGAATAATGATGATTCCAAGAATCACTACACAGGAAATTACTAATTTTTTCAATAATTTCTGTATTGGCCTTAAAGTGTATTTCTAGAAGCTTCCTAGCAAGCATCCTGATATGTGATCTTGCCCGGAAAACATCCCCTAGTACTAATGGATGGATTTCTTTGGCTAAAATAGCTAAAACCTCTGCGCTTTCTTCAGAACCAATAATACCTAATTCTTCCTTTGCTAGCTGAATAAACCCTTTTATAGATTCAACACTTACAGGTAGTTTTTCATTTGTATTTGGACCTGACGGATTTAGTGGTGTATTTATCGAGGGATCTATGGGGCTTAAAGTCGCCTGTTTAGTCATGTAGATTTTATCAGCACCAAGGCTTAAAAGTGTCGCTGCACTATGGGCTCTACTAGGAATGATAACATAAAGTTCATTACAATATGATCTAATTAAATTACACAAACTCCATGCAACATTAGTATCTCCACCTCTAGAATAAAGAAATAAGGAGATCCTATTAACTTTTCCAATTGCTTCAAGCTGATCGACAAAAAGATCATAAACATCCTGTCCCATCTGTGTTTGGAAACCCGGCCTATCGCCTGTAAAATACACCAATAACACAGACTCTGTCATTTTTTCGAGTTGTTTATAATATACCAATCTATCTTTAAACATTACTTTTATCCTTGAGTTCGTTTCTTCCTGCTAAAAAGTATAGCAGTACAACAGCCTTACTTCAAGGATTTGTCGCAAAATACTCGGTAAAATGCCTGCGTATATAGCTAGAGCAGATTGGGGAGAATTGGTGAAACAGGGTAATTATAACACCAAGTGGAGAGACCTTCAGGTTATTCAAATCGAAAGATTTGAACCATCATCGAAACATGTTTAACGCATAGTTGCACTTATAGTAAATCCAACATTAAATTATCTGAGAGAACTTAGTGTTGTCCTGAGTGTGGAGTAAATCATGATAGAGATAGTCACCTCTTCTATGTTACCAAGTAGTATTTACCTCACTTGGATTCTCCAGATCAGGTCAGATATCTTTAGTTGCTGTTTCAACTCTTTTACTGAACTCTCTTTTCCAATATGGAGATGTTCAATACCCATTAACTCTGACCAATCTTCTAATATCTCTTCAGTGATATCAAACGAGAGGGTCGAGTGGTGGGCTCCTCCTACTAAAATCCACATCTGCGTACCTTCCTTAAAATTAGGAGCCGCGCGCCACATCAATCGAGCTACCGGGAGGTTGGGCATAGGGAGAATTGGTTTTATTACTTCAATGTCTTGAGAGATGAGTCGCAGTCTACCCCCCATATCAACGAGTGAAACGAGCACGGCTTTGCCGGGGTGTCCTTCAAATAGTAAACGAGCTGGAGGCTCTTTTCCTCCAATTCCTAAGGGATGGACCTCAATCCGAGGTCGTTCGCTAGCGAACGAGGGACAGACTTCCAACATATGTGCTCCTAGAGAGAGCTCATTACCCCCTTCTAGATCATAGGTGTAATCTTCCATGAATCCAGTGCCGTTATTCAAGTCAGCCGTCATGGTCTTCAGTAAAGCTGTCATAGCGGCAACCTTCCAGTCTCCTTCACCCCCATAGCCATAACCAAGGGAGAGGAGGTGCTGGGTTGCTAGCCCGGGTAATTGGCGCATCTCCTGCAAATCTTCAAATGTATTGGTGAAACCCATAGCATTTTCTCGGTCTAGGAAGCGCCGAATCGCTATTTCTTCTTGTGCTTGGTAACGAACACTCTCTATTTGATCTGTTGCCATCTCATATTCTTCTTGGTACTGCTGAACCAGTAAATCGATCTCTTTTTCAGAAACGCTCTCCATTTCTCGAATTAAATCGCCGACTCCCCAAGTATTTACCTGCCAGCCCAACTGGATCTGTACCCCAACCTTATCCCCTTCAGTCACAGCTACGTTACGCATGTTATCTCCAAAGCGGATAATCTTGAGTTGTTTGCTTATTAATGCCCCATACGCTGCTCGCATCCAAGATCCGATGTGTTGTTGCACATCCAGATCTTCCCAGTAGCCCACAATTATCTTGCGGGGTAGGCCCATTCTAGCTGCAATAAATCCATGCTCGCGATCTCCATGGGCACTTTGGTTAAGATTCATGAAATCCATATCAATTTCTGCATTTGGAATATTGCGATTGAATTGAGTATGGAGGTGACAATAGGGTTTTTGTAAAAGGCTTAAACCGTTGATCCACATTTTAGAAGGAGAGAAGGTGTGCATCCACACGATTACCCCGGCACAAGTTTCATCGCCATTAGCTAAGCGAATTATATGCTCGATCTCTGTTGAAGTTTTCATGGTACCGGCATAGGTAATAGGAAAGGGTAGGGCAGGCGCTTGATCTAAAGAATTTACTAGGATCTGGGCATGTGTTTCTACTTTGTCTAAAGTCTCTTTCCCGTACAAATCTTGCGAACCTACTAAAAACCAAAACCGATAACAAGCAAACTTCTCAAATTTCATACCTAAACTCCTCTTAGACTAAATCGCACCGCTAATAATTACATGGTTTAACCTAGAGTAAACTAGCGATCTATCCT
>JAQVOO010000194.1 GCA_028702575.1 Sphaerochaetaceae bacterium | reverse complement strand
TATAAGCTATGCAACAAGGGTCGTGCATTGCTGGATATTCACTGCCATGTAAGCGACAAGCTTCAATGTAATGGGCCATTGAGGCATTGAACATAGTAGCTGTTTTTGAGGTGAGCTTGGCATAGGCAGCAGAGCGCTGCTCATCCAACAGAACTTGTAAAGTTACATCGAGGCCCATCATTACTAACGGAGCTCCACTTTCGAAAACAATAGAGGCAGCTTCAGGGTCGGCAAAAATATTGAATTCAGCATGCGGGGTACGATTACCCTTACCTAGTGATCCTCCCATCAGCACAATTTTCTTTACTAATTTGGGTAAACGAGGTTCTAATCTGATTGCCAGCGCTATATCAGAGAGAGGTCCTGTAGGAACCAATGTAATTTCATGCGGATGAGCTAGTACTGTGTCGATAATAAAGTGGACACCATGTTCTTTTTCAGCTTGTTTTTGTAGGGGAGGAAAGACTGGACCATCTAAACCACTCTTTCCATGAATATCTCCGGCAACTAAAGGAGGCCGTACCAAGGGGCGGTCCATTCCGGCAAAAACTGGGGCTTTCTCACCAATAAGATCGCAGACATGTAAAGTATTAATTAAAGTTCGCTCTAACACTTGATTACCAGCGACAGCAACCAATCCCATTAATTCGATCTCTTCCAACCCTGAAGCCATCACAATAGCCACCATATCGTCGTGTCCTGTGTCAACATCTAGGATGATTTTCTCTGCCATCTTATATTCTCCTTTTCCGCTTATGCATACAAGTATGCCAAAGGGAGAGGTTCTACTCAACTAGTAAGAATCTAATTTCAATACATCACGAACCAGCCAAGCAGAAAAAAGTATTTACTTAGTTTTATTCCATATTGGCTCGCTTGTCCTAGGCGTTATGGAGGAGTATGGTATGATAAAAGTAAGACTATAGTTTGCAACCATAATATTCTGGAGGAAGCTATGCAAATACCAACTGTCCATAATAGTGCCAATTTTGGCGATATCGCTGAATCTATCTTATTACCAGGAGATCCGCTCAGAGCCAAGTTCATTGCTGAGAACTTTCTCACTGATGCGGTCCTCTATACTCAAATACGTGGCATCCTTGGCTACACAGGCACCTATAAAGGAGAAAGAATTTCTGTACAAGGTACTGGAATGGGCGGTCCCTCGATGGGTATTTATGCCCATGAACTAATCCATGCCTACGGAGTAAAACGTTTAATTCGGGTAGGCTCCGCCGGAGCGATCCAAGATCACCTAAAGATAGGAGATTTAATCGGGGCTAGTGCTACTTGTTACGATACTAATTATAGTAACCAATGGGAAGTTGGGGGGACGGTCACCCCAGCTGGTTCTTTTCATCTACTACATACTGCCCATCAAAAGGCGCAACAAATGCAAAAACATCTACATGTTGGTGTAGTTCTTTCGAGTGACTTATTCTATCATCCCAGTGGTTTAGAAAGCCTTTCAGCTTGGAAAAAGGTGGGTGTACTCGCTGTTGAGATGGAAGCAGCTTCGCTCTACATGACAGCCCAAGTAGCTCAAGTCGATGCCGTTTGTCTCCTTACGGTAAGTGACTTACCTTTTTCCGGTGAAGAGATGAGCGCCAAAGAGCGCGAACAATCGTTAGTAACTATGATTGAATTAGGCTTGGAAGTTGCGTTACACAAATAACCCCACTTTCCATTGTGCTAGCCATTAGCTCTATGCTACAGTCGCCTAGGGAGAAGTGTAACAATGCCTGAAAAAAAGATTTCCAAAGCAGCGCTATATTGGAAACTATTTAGCTCAACTTTTATTTTAAGTGCTTTCACGGTAGGAGGTGGCTATGTCATAGTCCCTCTCATGCGCAAAACCTTCGTTGAGAAACTGCATTGGATTGAAGAGAATGAAATGATGGATCTCATTGCCATTGCCCAAAGTGCGCCGGGGCCAATTGCTGTAAATACATCAATTTTAGTTGGGTATAAAATAGCACATGTCCCTGGAGCTTTAATTACGTTATTAGGGACAATCCTCCCACCACTTATTATTCTTACCCTCCTCTCCTACGTCTATAGTGCCATAAAAGATAATCGCATTGTAAAAACTCTATTTTTTGGCATGGGCATTGGGGTCGCAGTGGTAATCCTGGATGCAGTAACCTCAATGGCAACAACAATAATCGGCACTAAAAAAATACTACCAATTATTCTTATGGTATTGGCCTTCATAGCTACGTACATACTCAAATGGAATATTGTCCTTATTATAATTAGCTGTGCCATAATTGGAATTATTGCGACTATGCTTCCACTTGTTTGCAAGAAAAATCCTCCTAAAGAGGGAGGTAACACATGATTTATTGGCAATTGTTTTGGAGTTTTATTCAAATAGGTTTGTTCAGTTTTGGGGGTGGTTATGCTGCCCTCCCCTTAATTCAAAAACAGGTTGTCACTGTCCACGGGTGGTTAACCATACAAGAATTCTCAGACGTAGTGACCATCTCACAAATGACTCCCGGTCCCATCTCCTTGAACGCAGCTTCTTTTGTGGGTACGCGTATTGGGGGAGTTGCAGGAGCTGTTGTAGCCACTGTGGGTAACGTCCTCCCCTCTTTAATCATTGTTTTAACATTAGCGTGGTTTTATTTCCGTTATCGTAGTCTAAAGGTGATGCAGGGAGCTTTGTATGGCTTACGCCCTGCAGTTGTTGCTCTCATAGCTTCGGCTGGGTTAGCAATTCTCTTTCTGGCATTATTTGGTAAAGCAGAATTACCCATATCTTCTGCTGACATTTCTTGGTTTGCGGTAATTATGTTTGTGTTAGCCTTTATTTACGTTAGGATTAAAAAACCAAACCCAATTATTATCATTGCGTTATCGGGAGGGATTACAGTTCTTCTTGGACTTATCGGAATTCCAATTTAATCAACAAAAAAATGTTCCTTCTCAATTTAGAGTATGTTTTATTTAGTATTTTAGGGACAATGGGTTCGGGATATTGTTCAAACTAAAAAGATGCTAGAATAGGGGCAACAACACACCATCGTTAGAATGAGGAGGTTTTACACAATGAATACACCAAGTACAAAAATACAACGGGCTCTGGTAACTGGCGGTTCTCGTGGCATCGGCTTTCATATAACAGAAATGTTAATAAAACAGGGAATTGATGTCTGTATAGCAGGAAGAAATAGCGAACACCTTGAAAATGCCAGAGAAAAACTGACTGCAGATGATGAGGCCAAACAACGTCGAGGTAAAGTCTATATTGTCCCTATTGATTTAGAAAAGCCGGATGCTCCGCAAAAACTGATCCAAACTGCCGGTGAAAATTTGGGTAGCCTTGATCTACTTGTAAACAATGCTGGCATATCCCTTAACCTACCTCTAGAAAAAACCACCATCCAAGATTGGGACAGAGTTATGCACATCAATGCTAGAGCTCCCTTCTTTTTATGCCAAGAAGCACTTCCTTGGTTACGAAAATCAGCAGCCCCGACTATTATCCAAATAGCATCGGTTGTTTCCCATGCAGGATACGAATTACAAAGTGCCTACTCAGCTTCTAAACATGCCCTTTTGGGTTTTACCAAAGCTTTTGCTAAAGAGGTTCAACAAGAAGACATCCGCATTTACACACTCTCTCCTGGAGGTGTTGCAACGAAAATGATCGATTCCGTTAGGCCTGACCTCGATCAAGAAGATCTCATTGATCCCCAAGAAATTGCCAATATGATCTGGTTTCTGCTCACTCATCGCCGTAATGCCATGATTGATCATATAACAATGAGGCGAGTTAAAAAAACTGCTTGGATCTAAAAGCTTTATTAGTTCCATATTATCTTGTTTCCAATTGCTAGGTTAGCAGAAACCTTGCATGTGTGATTTGAAACCTTAGCAAGCTCAATAATGAAAAA
>JAQVOO010000193.1 GCA_028702575.1 Sphaerochaetaceae bacterium | reverse complement strand
GCAAACAACATTCCAAATACGAAAAAGAAGAGAATATAATGAAAAAAGGAGAAGCTTAAAGTTCCTAATAAACAAATTCCCACTACTAATATTTGGATAATTATCACCAAGGTGCGCTTAAAATGCCACCAACTAGTTTTGCCCATAACAACAAACATACCGACGGTTGCCAATCCACGCACTAAGAGCAAAAGCCCCACAACTGATTCAGAAAAAGGGAGATTATCGAGGGCATGCAAAGGGAAAATGGTAAGAATAACCGCAAGAGCGGCGTAGACGGTCAAGACTCCCGCCCAAGAAAGGAATCGTAAAGGGGTACTTTGATCTATGGCAGTAGTTTGTTGTATATTTTGATATTCGCTTACTACGGCCCTTATTCCTGGAACCATTTTTGTCGATATTCCAATGAGGCTAAAGACAAGGCCAAAGAGCATAATACCAGCAAACAATGGGACACGTGTATGTATTTCTACCAAGATGCCAGTCAAAAGGGGTGAGGTTGCTGCACCTAAACTCCAAGAAACGTTAAATGAGCTGGTAGCTTTATTTAAAGCTCTTCCTTCCTTACCACGCGCAAGCCAGGTTTCAATCTGTGGCCATAAAAAAGACATTGCAATGCCGTACCCTGCCAGTGCTACAAAAGCCACGGCAATTGAAGTTGTGACCATGACAACAGCAATTGATATTCCCATCCCGGCCACAGAAAGTGAAACACTATGGCGTGGTTTTAACCGAGTAGCAATAGGACCTAAAGCTAAACAACTAATAAAATAGGTGAAGGTATAAATTGAGGCAGAGACCCCTATCAATTGAGGTGAGAGGTTAAATTGGAGACGCATATGATAGACTAATGCTAAATTTATCATAGCAATAGCAAATTGAGCCATAAAAGAGGTTGAGTTCAGAATACGCGATTGTAGTTGCATGCTTCGGTTTAAGTCCATTAGTGTCAGTTGTATCGAGAAAACAACTCTAGGGCAAGAGGAATCTTATTATCTAGTGGCATATTGCAAAAATCGCCGTTAATACGGTACAGTATAGCTATGGAGATACTCTGTATAAATCGACCCTTAGTAGCTGCTTTAATAGCTGCTTTTATTACCCAATTTCTCAAACCCTTTCTCCTTTGGCCATTTGAGAAGAAATTTCATGCCGAACTTTTTATTAGTACGGGAGGTATGCCCTCTTCACATACCGCGATGGTAGTTGCCCTCAGTACCAGTATTCTCATTATCGAAGGTGTACAAAGCTTAGCATTTGCAATAGCACTTACTTTTAGCCTTATTGTTATACATGATGCCATGGGAATTCGTAGAGCTGCTGGGAAACAAGCTGAAGTTATTAATGAATGGAGCCGAATACTCACTCAAATCCATGAGGCAGGACAATTTAATCCCGAAAACTTAAAAACAATGTTAGGGCACAGTTTTATGCAAGTGTTGGGAGGAACGGTAATCGGACTGCTTTGCGGCTATATTTCAACTATAATGTAATGAATAATTATACAAACATTATTGACACTTCCTGCATAATTATGTAAATTCTAGCAATCTGTTTTTAACCTTGGAGGTTGCTATGAAGAAAACTATATTATTGGGCATATTATGTATTGTTTTAGGTTCTGTCCTTTTTGCTGGTGGAGCCAAAGAGAAAAGTGATTATGTATTCGCTTCGGACTGTACTTGGCCACCATTAGAGTTTGTTGATGAAAGTGGTGCAATTGCGGGATTCGAGATAGATCTTGTTGCGGCTATCGGGAAAAAATCAGGATATTCCATGGTATCCAAGAATGTAGCATGGGAAGGGATTTTTGCCGGTTTAAATAATGGTGCTTATGATGCTGTGGCATCGGGAGTAACCATTACTGAAGAACGCAAAGAGACTATGGAATTCACTACACCAATTCTTGAAGTTATTCAGTCAATCATTGTGCATAAAGGAACGACGGCAATTACCAGTGAGAAAGACCTCAACGGTAAAACTGTTGGTGTGCAAATTGGTACCACTGGCCATTTTGCAACTGAAAAAATTCCTGGAGTAACAGTAAAAGCCTATGATGATATTGGCCTTGCTATTGAGGATCTTTTAAACAAAAACCTCGATGCGGCAGTAGCCGATTCGCTTATTGCGGCTGAATTTGTATTAGGCAATGAAAACTATGCCAACAAATTACAAATAAACGGCACTGTAGGTCAGGATAAAGAACAGATTGCAATTGCCGTCAAGAAAGGCAATAGCGAGTTGCTCACTATTCTCAATGATACCTTAGCAGCCTTAGAGGCAGATGGGACACTCTCCAGTCTCAAGAAACAATGGAATATATTGTAGACAAAAAAACGGTTTTAAAGGACCGAAGCAGCTAAAAGCTTCGGTTTCTTATACTTTCAAAGAGGATTCATGGAAAAAATAACAGAACAAGAGACACAACATACCTCGCTAATAGAAAAACTGGTCTCAAAAACTCCAGTGGAAAAAAAAGGAGTGACCCATATTCAAATGACAGACGGGGTCCTTATTCCTAAAAAGAATGATCATCACGTCTTTAATTCATGGCGTCTCACCTTTTTCTTAGCTGTGGTGTTGCTCAGCTCTCTAGTAATCTTTGTTCCCAAACCGTATCGCGCTATTTTCTTGGTAGTCATTAAGGGTGCCCCAGTTACCTTCCAAGTCACCATATTTTCGATCATGGGAGCTATCATCATTGGACTATTCTGCGGTTTAGGCTCTGTGGCAAAGAGTCGTGTTATTAACATGATTAGTGGAGTCTATGTTGAATTCATTCGGGGAATCCCCCTCCTCGTCCAACTTATATTTATTTATTATGCGATGGGTAGGCTCTTTCGAATCGAAGGCATGTTAGCCGCCGTAGCGGCTCTATCGATCTGTTTTGGGGCTTATATGGGAGAGATCGTCCGAGCAGGCATTCAAGCTATCCCAAAGGGGCAGATGGAAGCTGCTATTGCCCTTGGCCTCTCGCGTAGCCAAGCCTTTCGTTATGTAATTCTGCCCCAGACTATAAAAGTAATCTTACCGGCCATCGGCAATGAGTTTATCTCCATGTTAAAAGATTCGTCTTTAGTATCGACTATTGCTTTAACCGATATTTTACGTAAAGGACGTGAATATATTTCACGCACTTTCCTTTCTCTTGAAACCATGTTGATTGTTGCTTTGGTCTATTTGGTTATTACTCTCGTATTGTCCCGTCTAGTGGGAATGCTAGAAGAGAGGTTACATAAAAATGGCTAGAATACGGATAGAACACCTATATAAAGATTTTGTGATTACTAACAATGAATCACTACATGCGGTCAAAGATGCCTCTTTAATCGTCCAAGAAGGTGAAGTTGTAGTAATTATAGGACCTTCAGGAAGTGGAAAAAGCACCCTCTTACGTAGCATAAACAAACTGGAAATCCCCTCGGCGGGAAAAATATTTATTGACGACGATGAAGTAACAGGAAGTGCTGATATCCGCAAAATAAGGGAAGAAGTCGGCATGGTTTTCCAAAGCTTCAACCTATTTCCACACCTTTCGGTACTTCAGAATATCATTCTAGGTCCCATAAAAGTGAAGAAAATGGAAAAGAGCGCCGCTAAAAAATTAGGGCTAGAGCTCTTAGCCCGTGTAGGATTATCAGAGAAAGCTAACAGTCATCCCAACCAACTCTCAGGCGGGCAACAACAACGAGTTGCTATCGCCAGAGCTTTAGCTATGAATCCAAAGGTTATGCTTTTTGACGAACCCACGAGCGCCCTTGATCCTGAAATGATTAAAGAGGTTCTCGATGTCATGCTTTCTCTGGCAAGATCAGGAATGACGATGCTCATAGTCAGTCATGAAATGGGCTTTGCCTCAGCAGCAGCTGATAGGGTCGTATTCATGGATGGAGGAGAAATTATCGAAGTAGATACCCCCGAAAATCTTTTTAATAACCCACAATTAGAAAGGAC